>JACQYG010000108.1 GCA_016208345.1 Chloroflexota bacterium | reverse complement strand
GTCAGCCTGGTCATCCTCCACGCCCACCAGGAGCGTGACGTTGGACATCTTCAAGAGGCCGCTGGCGGTGTTGAGGCGTGTCACCCCATAGCCGCTGGCTGTCAGGGCATTCACCACTCCGGCGACATCATGCTCGTTTACAATAGCCAAGATCAGATTCAATTTTGCACCTCGAGGCCGCATTCGATCAGGAGATCCCTGGTCTCCTGAAGGGCGTCCTTGTAGAAGGCGCTGTAGCGGGGGTTGATCTCCAGCAGGAGCACACCGTTGTAATTATAGTCCCGCAGGCGAGAGAAGACCTCCCGATCGGGGATCTCCCCCCAGCCGATGGGCATGTGCAGGTCGCCCTTGCCGTTGGGGATGAGGACGCTCAGCCGCCGGTCCAACCCGGCCGGCTTGCCGAAGTCATCGTGGACGTGGAGGTGCCGGGTGTAGGGCAACGCTATCTCGATAGCCCGCAGATAGTCGAAGTCGTAGTAGTGGGAGGCGATGTAGGCGTGGCCACAGTCCAGGGTAAGGCCCACGTTGGGCCTGTCAATGCGCTGCACCTGGTTTACCAGCCGCTCGATCATCCCCCCATAGTTGTAGACGGCCCGGTCGCCGCCGGGGGCCAGGCGGTAGGTGATATCTATCCCTCGGTCGCGGATGCGCCGGGCCATCTCCCACAGGGCCTCGTCCTCTATGCGGGGGTCGGCGTTCTCCACCGTGATTATTACGCCCAACCTTGCTGCCAGCCCTGACAGTTCGGCCAGGGCCTCCCGTTCGGCCTCTTTGCGCTCGTCCACGTAGGCCCGGTCCGGGATAGTCAGGAGCTCACGAGTGAGGGTCAACTGTCCCAGATACTCGTCCTGGAGGGTGATCTTGCCAGCATGATAGACCAAAACCTCTGCCCCGATTTCCCCGGCGAACTCTAGGCTGGCCTGAAGGATACTCTTCCCCAAGAGGTAATCCTCGGCATCCATAAGGTTCAAAGAGTCGGCGCAATGGACCATGTAGCGCAGGTGGAACCGCGACAGGATCTCCTTGATCTTGCGAACCTGGCGCACGTTGAGTTGGCCGTGGAGGACGGCATCCACCCCTTGCGCCGGGATCTCTACGTAGTTGTAGCCAATGGCCTGGAAACGGGCCAGGTCGTTCTCCAAGGTCTCCAGGTTGCCTTCAATTCGCCAGGAATAGGCGTTGCCAGGTCGTTCTCCAAGGTCTCCAGGTTGCCTTCAATTCGCCAGGAATAGGCGTTGATGCCAATGCCTTTGATAGCCATAGGTTAAAACCTGTATGCTGTCGTTGTCTATTATGTCTACCATGTCTATTATACCACAAATCGGCGGCTCTTACCTCTTCCCTGATGTCCCGGAGTTCAACTCCGGGACATCAGGGCCTCACGCCGGCTATAGTCACCTTCGCCAGTGCTCTTTGGGCGATCAGGAAGAAGATCATGGCCGGCGTTACGTAGAAGAGGGACATGGCGGCCAAGAGGCCGTAGTCCATCACCTCCGTAGCGATCAACCCCTGGATGAGCACCGATAGCACCTGCGTCTGCCCCGGCAAGAGGATGTAGGCGAAAATGAAATCCTCCCAGCCGGCCAGGAAGGCGAAGAGCCCTATCGCCAGGAGTCCCGGTATGACCAGAGGGAAGAGAATCTTGCGCCAGGCCTGAAACCTTGAGCACCCATCCACCAGAGCGGCCCACTCGATGTCCCAGGGCACCCCATCGAAGAAGCCCTTCATGATCCACACCCCGTAGGGTATCTCCATAGACATCCTGGCTAAGACCACGCCCGGTATCGTATAAAGCAAACGCAGATGGAGGAGCACAAAGAACGTCCCGATGAGCAACAAGACGCCAGGAAAGGCTCGTAACAGCATCTGTAATCCCAGGATCAGGGTCCTTCCCCGGAATTCCATCCTGGAAAGGGCATAGGCAGCCAGGGTGCAGACCAGTGCCTGGAGCACGGCCACTCCGCTGGCATAGAGGATCGTGTTGAGGAGGACAGTCCATATAGATGTCCTTCCCAAGCCCCAGGGGATAGGGGACCACAGGAAGCGCCAGTTCTCCAGAGTGAGTTCCTCAGGTATGAGGCCGAAGCTGACGTGTTTGCTGAAGGAGTTCATGATCAGCCAGGCATATAGGAACAAGAATGGGACGGAAACCAAGGCCATTACAATATATGGAGAGGCGCTCTTAAGCTTGGCCACTGTTTACACCTCGATCCTGCTGGGCTGCATGAGCCTGGTGAAGCCAAAGAGCTTCCAGATGCCCAGGGTTAAGATGACCGAAACGGCCACCAGGAGCATTGCTATCGCCGCCCCATAACCGAATTCGTAATAATCGAAGGACTTGTGCAGGGCATATAGTGCCCAGACCTCGCTTCTGTAGTACGGCCCGCCATCGGTAAGAAGCAAGATGTACACGTATGAGTTCAGGTGGGCGATGAGATGCCATGCCGTCATGAACATGATCGGCCACTTTAATAGCGGTAGGGTCACATAGCGGATGATTTGCCAGGTGGAAGCCCCGTCTACCTTCGCCGCGTTGATGAAGTCCGTAGGTATAGATTTGATCGCCGCGGTAAACACGATCATACCGAAGGAAAGCCCGATGAAGGCATTAACCGGGATCACGATGGGCAGGGCGTAATGAATTAGCCAGGGCTCAGGGGGTAGGCCGAAAACCCTCAGGACGGAGTTCAAGAAACCGTAGGGCGTGGGATCGAAAAACCACTTCCACAACAGGATATACACCACCGGCGGCGTCAGGTTGGGCAGCAACCACACCGCTCGGAAGAATATGCCGGCGCCCTCCCGCATGTGCGTGGTGATAAGGGCTATGGCCAGCCCCAGGCCCACGGTGAGGATCAGGGCAAAGATCACATAGATTGCCGTGTTTCTTATTATTCCAGGAATCCTCGGATCGCCTGCTCCGATGACCTTAGTGAAATTGACCAACCCAATGAAGTGCCAATTGAAAGTCTCATCCATGTCTGTGAAGGACATGAGGGTAGTGAAGATCACCGGCAGTAGGTAGAAAAAGAAGACGAAGAGCACCATAGGCCCCAGAAAGAAGGGCAGGGAGGATTTCCTGGCCACGCTACTCCCTTCAAGGGCCGAGAGGCTGGATGGAATGCTCATGATGTTCACCCACTACAGGATAGCGGGCGGCTCCTTGTCGGTTAAGGAGCCGCCCGCTGCTGGTTGGCTCTATTCGATGGTGATGTCCGGGATGTCCGCCTTCAAAGTCTTTTCCAGTTCCCCGACGGCCGCCTCTGGCGTCAAGATGCCGGCCTCAACCGCCTTAAGGACCGCGAAGACGTTGGCCATGTACTTGCCCCAGAGAGGGTGTTTGGGAACGTCCTCGGCGTATTCCAGCATAGGGGTAATGCCCTTGATGTAGTCAGCATATTTGTACTTTGCCAGGTCCGGATGGTACAAGGCTGACTTTCTGATGGGTGGCCGCATGGTCTGGATCGTGTGCTTCACCTGCAGATCCGCGGAAGAGGCCAGGAGCAGGACCAAGGCCGCTGCTTCTGGGTTGTCCTCTTCTGGTTTTACGCATGCCTTCGTCACCAGGTAGGCGAGAGGTCCCAGGGTCGTTGTTGGCTTGGCCTCGGGCACAG
>JACQYG010000107.1 GCA_016208345.1 Chloroflexota bacterium | reverse complement strand
CTGGACCCGGGCCGAGTAGGCATCTCCAAACATAGGGTAGTTGAAATTGGCCTCCGGTGGGGGCTTCTCGTCCATGGGTCCTTTGATCTCCTCACTGCCGGTCAGGCCGAAGATCACGCTTTGGCCGGTGACCCGGCTGCCTCCTTCATCCAAAAGCCAGATGTAGATGTTGTGGTTGCCACCGGCCTCGTCCACGTCCTGGAATTCGGCCCGGGTCAACCGCCAGTAGGTCTGGCCGGGTGCCGGGTTGGCGGGGACCAGGGCCACGTTCAGGCCGCCCAGCCGCGGGTCCCAGGATATGGGCGCGGCGGTGGGAGTGGGTGACGGCTTGGCCGTCGGGGTAGGAGACGGAAGCGCCGTACCCGTGGGCACAGCGGTGGCGGCCAGGGCCGCAGCGACTACGGCCGGGGCCGTGGGCTTGGGGGCCGTGGGTTGGTCGGAGCCGGGGATGGTCAGCTCATCGCCGGGCCGAATGAGGCTGGAGGTGAGCCCATTGACCTCCAATAAGAGGGCCGTGGTTAGCCCGAACCTCTCGGCAATGCCGCTGATGGTGTCGCCCGCCTGGACCTGGTACGTGGAAGCCTGAGGCCTCGGCGTAGGTGGGGCCAGGGTAGGCGGCGGCAGCGTGGGTGGCGCTGGGGTGGGCGTTGGTGGCGCCACGGTGAGCTGGGCAGCCATCAGCGTCGGCATGGGTGTAAACGTGGGCGGCGCTCCAGGGTCGCCGGAGGACAGGCTCCTTATCGCGGGTGTGGGCGTCGGCGTGGCGCTGAGCTCCAGGGCATAGGGCTTGGGAGAGCCCAGAGATGCCGCCAGGGTGAGCACGGTGGCCGGGGCGCTGATCAGTAACAGCCACAAGGCCAGGATAACGATGATGGTCAGGCGCAGTTGTGCCCCCCGGCTGAGGGCCGCGAACCAGGCCGCCAGGCCGGCTCCCGCCTCCCGGAGTCGCTCTAGCACTGGCCCGGCCGAGGGCAGGGAGGGTACCGCTGGGCGGGCGATGGGCACGGCAGGCCTCTCGGGAGAGAGGCCAGGTTTCTCTAAGAAACTGGGTTTCTTTTCTGGAGCTGGCCTGGGGGGCGGGCGTCGCTGGGCCAGGGCCTGGTCCGTTCGCAGCAGCCGCTGGCTAAGGGCCCGGCTGAGCTCCAGGCCGATGGCTGGATGGGCATTGACTATCTCCTCGAAATCGCACTTAGAGAGCACCCAGACGTTCAGGTCGGTGATGGCACGGACCGCGGCCGACCGGGGTTCCCCGGCCAAGAGCGCCATCTCGCCGAAGAAGTCCCCATCGGAGAGCGTGGCCAGGGTGTGCTTCTCGGTGGCGGCGTCGGATACCACCTTGACCTTGCCGCTCTGGATGATGAACATCTCTTCGCCGGGCTCGCCCTCGGCGTAGATCAGCCAGTTGCGCTTGTACTGGCGGGGCTGGAGCTTCTGGGCCAGGGCATAGAGCTCATTCTCCGCCAGGGCTGAGAAGAGAAAGACGTTCTTGAGCCGCTGCTCCACCAGTTGGCGGTCCGCCTGGGCCAGCCGGCGGCTGAGGACGCTGGAAATGGAGAGGGCCAGCGTGGGATGCTCGGCCAGGAGCTTATCGAAGTCGCATTTCTTCAGGAGATAGGCCCGGGTGTCGGTGACGGCGCGGACGGCTGCGGACCGGGGCTTGCTGGTGAGCAGGGCCATCTCGCCGAAGAAGTCCCCATCGGCAAGGTGGGCGAAGACGTCGGCTTCGGGGCCATCGTCGGCCACCACCTTCACCGTGCCGGTGTCGATGACGTACAGGGCATCGCCGGGGTCTCCTTGCTTGAAGATCAGCTCTCCCCTGGCGAAATCGCGGGAGGTCATAGCCTGGGCCAGGGCCTGGACCTCGTTATCGGTCAGGGCAGTGAAGAAGGGTATCTTCCTCAGTTGTTTCATTCAACGCTCCAAGGTTAGGATATGCCCAGGGCAACCGCGCGATCGCGAAAACAAGGGTTGCCCCTATAGTTAGGTCTCAAGCAGCGGACCTGAGCCGTCCCGTCTAGACAGCAGCAATAGCGGCCGGGAAAAACGGCGTTTTTTAGTAGAACTTATTTCAAAATTTGCGGAATGCACCACAGGATAAGAGCGATCAGACAAAAGGCCTAGTGGGAAGACTCCCGGTGTCTGCCAGACACCGGGAGTCTCCAGGACTGTCAAGTCATGTTGGCTCATGCCCCAAGTTTACCATAGCCCGACCCAATTTTGAAATAGCTTATAGTTAAAGGAACGGGAGAGAGACACGCCGACGGCGTTCCGGCGGTCTCCTTTACGGGCTATGGCGAAGCTGCTATAATGAATGAAGTGGTGTGGTGCCGAAGGTGGGAGTCGAACCCACACGAGGTTGCCCTCAATGGTTTTTGAGACCACCGCGTATGCCATTCCGCCACTTCGGCACCTCGGTGCGGAGTATATAGCAAAACCCCGGCATAGTCAAGCGCAGGCGTTAGCCCTGGCTGTGGAACCCCATGGATGAAAACGAGCTCGTCGCCGCCAGCCGGGACGGCAGTGTTTCTGCCTTCAACCAACTGGTGGTCGCCTACCAGGAGGCGGTGTATAACGTTGCCTACCGGGTCCTGGGCGACCGTGAGGCCGCGGCGGACGCCACCCAGGAGGCCTTTCTGTCGGCCTACCAGGGCATCAAGGGCTTTCGGGGTGGCTCTTTCCGGGCCTGGCTATTCCGCATCGTGACCAATGCCTGCTATGACCTGCTGCGCACCAGGAAGCGCCGACCCGCCGTCTCCCTGGAGGAATTGGCCTCTAACCCCTCTGGGGCCTGGTCACCCCTGGTCCCAGGGGAGTCGCCGGACGACTACGTGTTACGGCGGGAGCTCAATCGGGAGATCCAGGCAGGCTTGTGCCGCCTGCCGCCGGAGCAGCGACTGGCCGTGGTGCTCTGCGACGTCCAGGGATTCAGCTACGAGGAGATCGCTCTTGTTACCAGGACCTCCGTCGGGACGGTCAAGTCTCGCCTGAGCCGGGGGCGGGAGCACTTGCGGGACTATCTCTTGAGCTGCCGGGAACTTTTGTCGTCGGGAAAACGTCTTACAAGGTGAGCGTGTGACAGCTCCAGCGGTACATTGATGCTTGGTGTGGAGCCCTGAAGGGTTTGGTCATGGGACGGTCAAGAGGGGAGATCGAGCAAGGTCATAAGAGGGGCCAGCTTTCCGCGTACATCGACAACCAGCTTTCCCCGGCGGAAGTGGAGGAGGTGCGGCGGCATTTGGAGCAATGCCCCGCCTGTGCCGAGGAGCTGAGGACGCTGCGCGAGACGGTCATGCTGCTCCAGGAGCTGCCGCCGGCGCCGCTGCCTAGATCATTCACCCTGGTGGAGCCGGCCCGTAAGCCTCTCGGAGACCTGTCGGTGCAGTTCGCTGCTCCCAGGGCGGCCATGGCCCCACCGCGCCCGGCCGAGGGGGACTTTTTGGCTCCGAAAGACATGCCTGGCGAGGCTCGCGGCCTGGCCGTCCCCACGGCCCCGCCTCCCACCTCTGGGGCCAAAGGTGAAAAGGCTCCGGAAGGCGCCCTGGTAGCGCCGGCGGCAACAGGGGCGCCAGAGCCCCACCCCAAGGTGGTAGCCACCCCACCGGCCGCGCCGCTGCCCCTGGCTGCCTCCCGGGCGCCCACCCCCATGCCGCTCCCCTCCCCCTGGGGCGCCGGCGTGCCCGCGGCCACGGCGACGCCTCCCGCCTCCGCGACGCCTCCGACCCTGGCCCGGGTAGAAAGCGGTCCGACCGTTGCTGCTCCCGGCCCGGGGGTGGGGGCTCTCCCTGAGGGCCCATCGGCGTTGAACCTGCCCTTGTGGCGGGGGTTGGAGCTGGGGCTGGGCGTGGTCTTTTTTGCGCTACTGGCCCTTACCTTTGCCGCCCGGGGCGCCATCCGCAAACGGTAAAAGGCCGATTGCTTAATGTGCGCTGAAGAAGTGCCTCTCCTGCCCGTTTCTTTGCTAGCACAAACGAATTGAATTCTGTTACAGTGTCATTGCTTCGCTATCGCTCGCAACTTCGGCTTCGTCGCTTTGCTCCTC
>JACQYG010000343.1 GCA_016208345.1 Chloroflexota bacterium | reverse complement strand
TATCGCTCAGATACTTGCGCAGGCGATCCCCACTGGTGAAGAGCCGGCCCCGCCAGTCCTTCCGCTCCACGCTGAAATAGGGTGTGGGGTGAAAGTACTCGTCCAGGTCGGTAAGGGTGGACTGGGAGATCGTCCAGCGGATGCGGTCGCTGGCCCCGGAGTGGGCCATGGCGGCATCGAACTGGGGTGCCAATTCTAGATTCACCAGCCGGACACTGCGGATAGGCCCCACCTTGTCCGGGTCCTGGCTCAGGTAGACGGCGGTGAGCCTGGTCACCCACCAGCCCTCCATGACGTCTTCGAACACCAGGTCCGCCTTCTCCAGGCCGCTCTGGGGGCGTATCTCGGGGTCGTTGCCGATGCGCACGTGGATGGGCCGTCGCTGCAGGAGTGCCGACTCGACGATCAGGCCGGTGAGCGGGTTGATGTCGTTGCGCGGCAATGGCGTGGCAGTGGGGGGAGGAATAGTAGCAGTGGCCGGTGGGCGCGGGGTCTTGGTGGGCGTGGGGGTTGGGTCGCCGCACCCGGCGGTCATGGAGGATATCCCCAGGAGAATGGCGACGAGCAGTTCTTTACTGGTAAAGAATTCAGGTACCCTAGGCATGGTCTCACCTCGTGGCAAGACGTTTTTGTATTGCCGCTTTGCTGATCAAGGCAGGGGAGATTATAGCACATTTTTCGCTCTTTTCCAGTGTTCACGAGATTTTCTGTGGCCCGCAACTCCCATTCCCCTTTACAGGGGACAGGGCTTGTGATACAATTCACACGTTTCTTTGGACCTGCGACAGTAGATCACTGGACAGGAGACGATATCTTGAGTGTCCTGAAGTTCGCGTCCACCGATCAACCCGGCCGTAATGGCCTCCTGGCCCTGGTCAAAGCGAAGACCGGCCAGGACGTTTTGGCATGTTATCAGTGCGGCAAGTGCTCGGCCGGCTGCCCGCTTTCCTCCGCCATGGACCTGGCCCCCCACCAGGTGCTCCGGGCAGTTCAACTCGGCCAGAGAGACCTGGTGTTCCAAAGCTCGGCCATCTGGCTCTGCGTCACCTGCCAGACCTGTTACACCCGCTGCCCTCAAGAGGTAGACCTGCCCAAGGTCATGGATGCCCTGCGTTCTCAGGCCATCCAGGAGAAGATAAGACCAGCGGAAAGAACGGTGAAGGTGTTCCACGACGTCTTCCTGGGCCTGGTGGAACGTTTCGGCCGCCTGTATGAAGTGGGGCTCATTGGCGGCTATAACCTGCTGGCAAGGCAGCCTCTGGCCAGCGCAGATCTGGGCCTGCCCATGTTAACCCGGGGCAAGCTCGAGCTGATCCCCAGGCGGGTGAAGGACCGGGAGCAGATCAGGGCCATTTTCAAGAGGGCAGCCGAGCTGGAGCTCGAGGAGATTACGGGCCAATCGGTGGCCGCCGCCCCACCGGCGAGCGTCCCCAGTTAGCGAGGGTGAGATGTCCACGTATGCTTACTATCCCGGCTGCTCCCTGCATGGGACAGCCAAGGAATACGACCGTTCGGCCCGGCTGGTGTGCCAGGCCCTGGGCCTGGAACTGAGAGAAGTGGAGGACTGGAACTGCTGCGGTGCCTCCTCCGCCCACATGGTGAGCCATTGGCTGGCCCTGAGCCTGCCGGCCCGAAACCTGCAACCGGTGGAGAAGATGGGCCTGGAGACGATGACCGTCCCCTGCGCCGCCTGCTACGCCCGGCTGAAGGATGTCTCCTGTGAGTTGAAAGATCCGGAGGTGCGGGCCAAAATAGGCCGGGTGCTTGGCGACCAGGTGACAGGCCGGGTGACGGTGGAGCCCTTGATCGGGACCTTGACCACCCAGGAGATCTTGGACAAAGCCGCGAGCCTGATCGTGAAGCCCTTGACTGGGCTCAAGGTAGCGACCTACTACGGCTGCCTGCTCACCCGGCCGCCCAAGGTGGCCCAGTTCGACGACCCGGAGAACCCCCAGTCCATGGACCGCTTGCTTCGGACCCTGGGTTCCGAGGTGGTGGAATGGTATTTCAAGACCGAGTGTTGCGGGGCCAGCCTGCCGGTGGCGCGCACCGACATCGTCCTGGACCTGTCCCGGAAGCTCCTGGCGGCGGCGAAGAAGGCAGGGGCCGAGGCCATCGTCACCGCCTGTCCCATGTGCCACTCCAACCTGGACTCCCGACAGGGTGAGATCAGAGGCAGGTACGGCGATGATTTCAAGATGCCCATTTTCTTTTTCACTGAGCTCTTGGGTTTGGCCCTCGGCTACCCAGCTCGAGAGCTTCTCATCGCCAACCACTTGACCGATGCCCTGTCCCTTCTGCAGGGCAGAGGCCTGGCCTGAGGTGAGTAGGACATGCCCAGAATCGGCGTTTTCGTTTGTCACTGCGGCTCCAACATCGCGGCCACGGTGGACTGTGCTGGAGTGGCCGAGGCTACCCGCGGCTTTCCCGGGGTGGTCCATGCTGCAGACTTCAAATACCTGTGCGCGGAGACAGGGCAAAACCTGATTAGAGATGCCATCGCGGAACACCGGCTTAACCGGGTGGTGGTGGCCTCCTGCTCGCCGCGGATGCACGAGCCCACCTTCCGCAAAGCGGTGGCTCAGGCCGGATTGAACCCTTATCTCATGGAGATGGCCAATATCCGGGAACATTGCTCCTGGGTTCATGCCGACCGCCAGGTGGCCACCGCTAAGGCCACCGAGATCATCCGCATGGTGGTGGCCAAGGTGGCGCGCAATGAACCCCTGACCGCCAAACAGGTGGGGCTCACCAAGAGGCTCTTGGTCATCGGCGGCGGCATCGCTGGCATCCAGGCGGCCCTGGACGTGGCCAATGCTGGCTACCAGGTCACCCTGGTCGAGCGAACGCCCACCATCGGCGGCAAGATGGCCATGTTGGACAAGACCTTTCCCACCCTGGACTGCTCGGCCTGCATCCTGACGCCTCGGATGGTGGAGCTGTCGCAGCACCCAAACATCGAGCTCCGGACCTACGCCGAGGTGCTCTCGGTGAAGGGCTTCGTAGGCAACTTCGAGGTGGAGATACTGCAAAAAGCCCGCAAGGTGAACCACCTCACCTGCACTGGCTGCGGCACCTGCTGGCAGAAGTGCCCGGAGAAGAACGTTCCTTCGGAGTTCGACGTGGGTATGGGCCGCCGAACGGCCAGCTATATCCCGTTCCCGCAGGCAGTCCCCAACAAGCCGGTGAGCGATACCGCCAACTGCCGCTCCGTGCGTCACCTGGCGGCCAAAGAGCGGGGCGAGAAACTGATGGAGTGCCGGGTCTGCGAGAAGCTGTGCCCCACCAAATCCATTGACTGGGAGCAAAAGGACGAGATCATCGTAGACCGCTTCGGGGCGATCATCGTGGCCAACGGCTACGACACGTTCGATCATTCGGTGTACGGGGAATATGGATACGGCAAGTACCCCGACGTGATCACCGGCCTGCAACTGGAGCGTCTCATGAATGCCTCGGGTCCCACCAAAGGGGAAGTGGTGCGGCCCTCGGATGGCAAGCATCCCCATTCGGTGGTGTTCCTGGCCTGCGTGGGCTCCCGTGACGATAAGGTGGGCCGGCCCTACTGCTCTAAGATCTGCTGCATGTACACGGCCAAGCACGCCTTGATGCTCAAGGAGCACGATCCCAACATCCAGACCTACGTTTTCTACCTGGATATCCGGGCAGCGGGGCGAGGGTACGAGGAGTTCGTGCGCCGGGTGCAGGAGGAATACGGCTCCACCTACATCCGGGGAAGGGTGTCCTGGATCTATCCCCAGGATGGCAAGCTCATAATCAAGGGCGAGGACACCCTGTTGGGCCGGCCGGTGGAGGTGGAGGCCGACCTGGTGGTGTTGGCCACCGGGATCACCGCCGCTAGTGGGGCCGTGGATCTGATGCAAACCATCGGCATCTCGTACGACACCTACGGTTTCATCAACGAGATGCACCCCAAGCTGCGGCCAGTGGAGACCAACACCGACGGCGTGTACCTGGCCGGGTGCGCCTCGGGGCCCAAGGACATCCCGGACTCGGTATCCCAGGCCTCGGCCGCGGCGGTGAAGGTGTGCGGGCTCTTCAGCCAGGACTACCTTACCACCGACCCTATGACCTCCGTGGTGGATCAGATGAAGTGCGTGGGCTGTTTCTTGTGCGAGGAGGTCTGCCCGTTCCGGGCGGTGGAGAGGGAGACGCTGCGGGGTGGCAAGGTGGTGGCCCGGATCAACGAGAGCGTGTGCAAGGGCTGCGGCCTCTGCGTTGCCGCCTGCCGCGGGGAGGCCCTTAACCTAAAGGGCTTCACCGACCAGCAGCTCCTGGCCCAGGTGACCGCGCTCCTGCGCGCCTGACACCATTCCTCGGATTGCAGATTTCAGATTGCAGATTGACAACTTCAAACGGATTGCAGATTGGCAGCTTCAAATTGGCAATCTCAAATCGTGAGATCTGCAATCTCTACGGTGGGAGGCCCTTGTGACTTCTGAGTTCGAGCCCAGGATCGTCGGGTTCCTCTGCAACTGGTGCAGCTACGCCGGAGCAGACCTGGCCGGGACCAGCCGCACCAGCTATGCGCCCAATATCCGCATCATCCGGGTGCCTTGCTCCGGCCGGGTGGATCCGCTCTTCATCGCCAAGGCTTTCCAGGAAGGGGCCGACGGGGTGATGGTGCTGGGGTGCCACCCGGGGGATTGCCACTACGTGGAGGGCAACTACCATGCCCGGCGGCGCTTCGCGGTGATGCACCGGCTGTTGGATTACCTGGGCGTAGACAAAGGCCGGGTGATGCTGGAATGGGTGTCGGCCTCGGAGGGGGCCCGGTTCGCTCGGGTGGTCAACGAGTTCACCGACCAGGTGCGCCAGCTTGGCCCGGCCAAGAGACCGGTGCACAGCTTTTAGGCTTCAGGTTCGATGTTGGCATGTTCCCTCCTGTAGTACTTTTGTTTACTGCCGAGAACGCAGAGCTCACAGAGATCTCTATAATTTCTCAGCGGTCTCAGCGAGCTCTGCGGTGAATGAGGTCGGAGGTCAGTGTTGGAAGTTGTGGATGAGATAAAGGCAAAGGCCAGGGCGCTCCTGGAGAACGGCCAGGTGGAGTGCGTGATCGGCTATGGCCTGGGCAGCCTGAAGGTCCGCCCGGCCTTCGCCTACACCCCCGCCGAGGTCGAGCGGTTTGTCTGGAACTCGAACTGCAACCAGAACCTGGTGAACTATCTGAACGATAAGAAAGACCGGAAGGTCGCCATCGTGGCCAAACCCT
>JACQYG010000365.1 GCA_016208345.1 Chloroflexota bacterium | reverse complement strand
TCGCCATTGGTCAGGTGGACGAGTCCATCCTGTCCGTCATCGGCGAGGGCTTGAGGGAGACGTTTTGTCGGGCCTACGTGATCGCAACCTCCATGCCTCACCCCGACTATGCCTACGATCGGCAGCGGGGGCAGTACCAGTCGGACGCTATTTTGACCCGGTTGCGCCGCCTGGACCTGCCTGCCGAGAGGTGGCTGGGCGTGGTGGACCTGGACCTGTACACGCCGGGCCTAAACTTCGTCTTTGGCCAGGCGACCATGGGCGGGCCGACAGCTCTCATCGCTCTGCCGCGGCTGCGGCAAAGCTTCTACGGCCTGCCAGAAGACGAGGCCCTGTTCCACCAGCGCGTGGTCAAGGAGGCGGTACACGAGCTGGGCCACACCTACGGCTTAGGCCATTGCCGCAACACACGCTGCGTTATGTCCTTTTCCAACTCCTTGCGCGACGTGGACAGAAAGAACCGCAGCTTCTGTCCCTCATGCCGTTGGAAGCTGCCATAGCCTCTCTGTTGTCCGGGCCCCCTCGCTGTTCCAAGTTCCAGGTGGTGGAAACGCCTGGTCAGGGGAAGCAGCGAGACGATTAACAGATTTGCACGGCAACTTCCCGGCTGGCCCCTCTTTTCAAGGGGGCATATTTGCGTTAACATTCATGCCATTCTGTGGCCTAATTTGCGTCTAGTCCCGCTTGTGTTTCCGGCCGTAGGTGGTATAATTGATGCTGGCCCAGGGTGTTTCGCCTGGGGAGAGGCACGGCCCGGGAGACAATGTTGGCTCCCGCAGCCTAAGGATGGGGAGACGAATTGCGTCCCTCGTAGTTTAAAAATGGAGGCGAAAAGCGATGAAACCACTCAGAAGACGGGCCCGCTAGCCCGGTGCTGCTCCACTCGTAGTTTAAAGATGGAGGCGGAAAGCGATGCAACCGATCAAGTTTTTGGGTATCCTGCTCCTGGTATCATCGCTGGTGGCATTAGGCGGCACAGCCTGCGGCCCCACAGCCCCGGCGGAGAAGGTCATCACTATTGGCCAGTACGCCGACGCGGTGAGCCTGGATCCTCAGGATACCAACGACAACGCCTCGTACAGCATCGAAAAGCCCATGCTGGAGGGGCTCATTGGCTTCAACGAGAAGATGGAGCAGATCCCTCAACTCGCTGAAAGGTGGGAGGCCTCGCCCGATGCCAAGGTCTACACCTTCTACTTGCGCAAAGGCGTCAAGTTCCACGACGGCACCCCCTTCAATGCCGCCGCGGTCAAGGCAAACTTCGACCGCATCCGCAACCCCGACAACAAACTGAAGCGCTACACCCTGTACAAGATCATCAGCCAGATAGACGTGATTGACGAGTACACGGTGCGCTTCACGCTAGCCGGGCCTTTCGGGGCGATGATCGCGACCTTCGCCCACCCGGCTGGCGGGATCAACAGCCCCACTGCCGTGGAGAAGTACGGCAAGGAGTACGGCAAGAACCCCGTGGGCACAGGACCCTACAAGTTCGTCGAGTGGGTACCCAATGACCACATTACCCTGGTCAAGAACCCAGACTATTGGGACAAAGCCAATGGTCCCAAGGTGGACAAGATCATCGTTAAGCCAGTGCCGGAGGCCGGGACGCGCATCGCCATGCTCCAGAAGGGCGATGCCCAGTTCATCAACACCGTGCCCTACGCCCAGGCAGAAACCGTCAAGGGCGACAAGAATCTCAACCTGGTGGCGACCGAGTCCATCTACACCTTCTGGGTGTCCATGAATGTCCAGAAAAAGCCCTTTGATAACCTCAAGGTGCGCCAGGCCCTCAACTACGCCATAGACAAAGAAGCGATCATCAAGGCTGTGCTGCGGGGTTATGGCAAGCCGGCCAATTCCCCTGTCGCCCCTCTCGTTTGGGGCCACGCTCCGGCGAAGACCTACCCCTACGACCCAGCCAAAGCGAAAGCACTCTTGGCTGAGGCAGGCTATCCCAACGGCTTCAAGACCACTCTGCGCGGCGCAGAATCCACAGAAGCCAAGGAGGTCATGGTGGCCATCCAGGGCCAGCTCAAGCAGGTGGGCGTAGAGGCAGAGGTGATCTCCCTGCCCTCGGCCACCCTCTCCGCTGAGCGTTTCAAGCCCCTGGCTGAGAACACGGGGGAGATAGACTATTCTGGCTGGTCTCCCTCCACCGGTGACGCCGACTGGGCTATCCGCCCCTTGCTGACCAAGGAGAACTGGCCGCCCACTAACTACACCATCGGTTTCTACACCCATCCGAAAGTGGAAGAACTAGTGAAGACGGCGCTGCAGACCTCCGATGCAGCCAAGCGCAAGGCGGCTTATGCCGAAGTCCAGCAGATCATCATGGATGATTGCCCTTGGATCGTCCTGTGGGTGAACTACGTCCTGGGCGGCAGCCGCGCCAACGTGGGTGGCATTGCCATCCAGCCTGATGGCATTGGCTTCTATCGGTCGGTGTACTACAAGTAGGTAGGCAAACAGATAGCAGGTAGGCAGGGATTGCCCCCTGTCTACCTGCTTACTTATTTACTCGCCCCTATGTTGCGTTATATCCTCCGTCGCTTGCTCTACATGATCCCCATCGTCTTTGGGGTATCCATCGTGGTCTTCCTGATCCTCCACCTGGTCCCCGGTGACCCGGCGCGCCTGGTGGCGGGACCCGATGCCACCCTGGAAGACGTGGAGATAATACGCTCCAGCCTGGGCCTGGACCGACCGCTGCCAGTGCAATACGTCTCCTGGATGGGCAGTTTGCTGCATGGCGACCTGGGACGCTCGGCGCGGACACACCGGCCGGTGACGCATGAGCTGGGGCTGACCATCCCGGCTACGGTGGAGCTCACCCTGGCCGCCATGGCCATCGCCGTTTTCATCGGCGTGGGGGCAGGGACGATAGCGGCGGTGCGGCGTAACTCGTTCTTTGATTACTCCAGCATGGTGGTGGCCCTCATGGGGGTGTGTACCCCTTCGTTCTGGCTTGGACTCATGTTGATGCTCGTCTTCGCCGTAAAACTTGACCTCTTTCCCACCATCGGGCGCGGCGGGCTGGATCACCTGGTACTGCCGGCGGTGACTCTGGGCGCTGGCGCGGCGGCGATCATCGCCCGGGTTACCCGTTCCTCCATGCTGGAAGTGTTAAATATGGACTATATCCGCACGGCGCACGCCAAAGGGCTAACGGCTCAAACGGTGGTGTTGCGCCACGCGGTAAAGAATGCCTTCATCCCGGTGATCACGGTCATCGGCCTGGAGTTTGGCTACCTGCTGGCTGGCGCAGTTGTCACGGAGACCGTCTTCGCCTATCCTGGCGTGGGACGACTTCTGGTGGAGGCGATAGGCTATCGCGATTATCCGGTGATTCAAGGTTCATTGCTCTTACTGGCCTTGCAGTTCGCTCTGGTGAACCTGGCCGTGGACGTGCTCTATGTCTTCTTTGACCCCCGTATCTCCTATGGAACAAAATAGGGTAGGGATGAGGGGCAAGGGACCGGGAAACAAGGCCGTCCCTGGTGTCCTGCCCTTGGCCCCTGGTTACTTTCGCAAGCCCCGCAGTCTATGGAGCGATGCCTGGAGACGACTGCTGCGCAATCCCGTGGCCATGACCGGCGGCGTCATTGCGATCCTGCTGGTGGCCGTCGCCCTGGGTGCTCGGTACGTCGCCCCGTACGATCCCGTGGCCCAGGATTTGGCCAACTCCCTGGCCTCGCCCTCGCCAACACACCTGGCCGGAACAGATGTGCACGGTCGAGACATCTTCAGCCGCATCATCTACGGGACAGCTATCTCGCTGCGTATTGGCTTCCTGGGGATGCTCCTGGGGTGCCTGATAGGGGTGACGTTGGGGCTGGCCTCCGGCTACTATGGCGGCTGGTTAGATATGGTCATCATGCGCCTGCTGGACGTGCAACTGGCCTTCCCTGGCCTGCTCCTAGCCATCTGCATCATCGCTGTCATCGGGCCGGGGTTGGAGAACGTCATTGTAGCCGTGGGCATCTTCTCGGTGCCCATGTTTGCCAGGGTGACCCGGGGACAGGTGCTGAGCCTGAAACAACAAGATTACGTCCTGGCGGCGCGGATGATGGGAGCCCAGGATGGCCGCATCATGATCCGTCACCTGTTGCCCAATGCCCTGGCCCCTATCCTGGTTATCGCCACGCTGCGCATCGCCACGGCGATCCTCACCGCTGCCAGCCTCAGCTTCCTGGGGCTGGGTGCACAACCACCTACCCCAGAATGGGGCGCCATGCTCAGCGACGGCCGGCAATACCTGACCATCGCCCCGCACGTGGCCACTACCCCCGGCCTAGCCATTCTGGTCACGGTGCTCTCCTTCAACCTGCTGGGAGACGGTCTGCGCGATGCCTTGGATCCAAGGTTAAGAGTGTAAGGGCAGCAGTTTGGAGATTAGGATCACCCGCAGCCCCGCCGTCAGCACACGGTCAACGCTTGTCTGGTGGAGGGTGTCATTAAGG
>JACQYG010000364.1 GCA_016208345.1 Chloroflexota bacterium | reverse complement strand
GGGGTCGTTCAATAATCGTAACACTTCTTGCTGGTGCGCCCGCTGGGCAAAGAGCTTCAGATTGTCCAACCAAGGTTCGGCGGCGGTCTGCAGGATGGCCTGCGCGTAGTCCCCTGGGCTGGCCTTCTTTTTGACTTCCCTCATATACCTTGTCGCTAGTTCAGACTGGCAGTCTCAGCCAGGAACTCCTGGATCAATTGGCGATGGGCGCGTTCGTCCAGCTCCCGGCTTATGACCTTGGAGGCAGCCAGGATCGCCAGTTCAGCTACCTGGCCTCGCAACTCAAGGATGGCCTGCCTGCGCTCGTATTCGATCTTCTCTTGGGCCTTGGCTACGATGGCCCTGGCCTCCTCCCGGCCCTGGGCCAAAATCTCCTCCCGGGCCTTCTCCGCAGCCTGGGTAGCCAGGGCGATTATGGCCTGGGCGTCCTTGTGGGCCTGCTCCATCTGGCGCTGATAGTCCTCCTGGGCCCGACGGGCTGCTTGCCGGGCCGCTTCGGCGTCGGCCAGGCCTTGCCGGATGCGCTCTTTGCGTTCCTCCAGCATCTTCAAGACCGGCTTGTAAAGGAAAAACCATAGCAAGATCAAAAGTACGGTGAAATTGAAAACCGAGGAAAGCAATCGGTTCGGATCGATCCCCAATGCTTCCAAGAACTCTTACCTCCCTTTGCTGATCGTGTCACGAAACTACGGTCTACTACTGATGTCCCGGAGTTCAACTCCGGGACAATCGGACTTGAGAACTGCCCTGGTCTACTTGGCCACGAAGATCAAGATCAGGGCGACCACCAGGGCATAGATGGCCACCGCCTCGGTGAAGGCAATGCCGATGAACATGTTGATCTGGATCGCCCCTGCCGCCTCGGGATTCCGGCCGATAGCATTGAGCGCCGCAGCGACCAGCAGGCCGAGGCCAAGTCCGGGGCCCAACGCCCCAATGCCGATTGCCAGGCCGGCTGCGAATAGTCGCAAAACCCCCAGATCAAGTGGCATTTACATTTCCTCCTTGGTTTGTAATAGAATGCCGGGCGCATTGCGCCGAGTGAGAGATCAGCCCTTGTGTTCCTCAGCACCGTGGCCCATGGTGGCCATAGCCATGAAGACCAGGGTCAAGATGGCGAATACGAAGGCCTGGATGAAGCCCACGAAGACCTCCAGCCCCAGGAAAGGCAGAGAGAGCAAAAACGGGAAGAGGAAGGCGATGACTGCCAGGAGGACCTCGCCGGCGAAGATGTTGCCAAAGAGACGAAAGGAGAACGAGATGATCTTAGCCAGCTCGCTGATGAGTTCCAGAAGGCCCACGAAGAGATCCAGGAAGGCGGAAAAGGCCAATCCGAAGAGCCCCCCCAGGCCCAGGCGCGGGGGCCGGCCGAAAAGGGCGCCGATGAGCTTCCCGAGCCCCCTCAGGTTCAGGAACCTCCCGAAATAGCCGAAGACCCCCAGGGCCTGGACGCCGAACACCTGGGTCATGGTCACCGAGATCAGGGCCAGGCCCACGGTGGTGTTCAGATCGGTGGATGGTGAGCGAAAGAGGGGGATGAGCACCCTCTCCACCTCACCCGAGTGGCTCTTGACCTCGTGCCAGACCCCCAGGGGGCCGAAGAAGGGCAAGAGGCCCAACCAGTTAGAGACCAGGACGAACAGGAAGATGGTGGCCACAATGGGGAAGAACTTACCGGCATTGTGCCTGGACACGTCCTCCACCAGGCCGTAGATGGCCTCCACCAGGGCCTCCATCAGGTTCTGCAGGCCATCCGGAACGGGCTTCATTCTATGGGTGGTGGCGATGGCGAGCAGAATCAAAAGCAGCATGGCAAGCCAACTGGTGAGGAGACTGTTGGTAACGGAGCAGTCCAGGCCGAAGAGGGAAATCTGAGCGATGGGCTCCGGAGCCATCACGATATCCGGTAGCCTCACCGGGAACGCCCGGGCCAGGGCTACCGCCCCGAGAAAGGCAGCAATGGCGATGATCGTGTAACGCAAGACTCTTGATCCAAGGAAACGCACGGCGACGCTCCTCCGGGGGGAATCGGCTCTTTAGTAAAAAAAGGGGCACAGCCCCCTAACCCGCTGTTAACTACCGCGGCCGACACCTGAGGTCAGGCGCTGCACGCCGATGATGGCGGCGCAAACGCCGACCAACATGCAGATAAAAAGGGCACATGGCGCGGAACGAAAGTGCTGGTCCAGGGCCAGGCCAAGAAACAGACAGGCCAGGATCGTGCCCGCGGCCAGGGAGCCCAGTTGGAAGGCCAGGCCCAGCCGCTCCAGCAAGCCCCTCATCGCTGTGGGCCCGCCAGGGCTACGGAATTATAGCACATCGAAGACCCCGGCGCAAATAAAGGTTGTGTTTTTTCTTACAGCCGCTGAGTTTACCTCCTGATGTCCCGGAGTTGAACTCCGGGACATCAGCAAACAAATGTGTTTTTTCTTACAACCTCTTAGTTTACCTTCAAGATTGTTGGACCGCTTTTGCTCACAGGTACCAAAGGTCTGGACCTAGTCGGGCCGGACCCTCGTCTGGGCCAGGTAAACCATCACCGCCAGGGCCAGGACCGCGCTGGTCGCCAGGGCTAAATACTTCTCCCAGGGGCGGGGCAGTACCAGGGCCAGGCTTCCCAGGAAGGCCGAGAACGCATAATAGGCGAGAACCACTCGGGGCTGGGAGATGCCCAGGTCGAAGAGGCGATGGTGCAGGTGCCCCCGGTCCCCGCGTACCGGAGAACGGCCATGGAGCACGCGGTTCAAGATCTGCCAGGCCAGGTCCAAGATGGGTATGCTCAGGACCAGGAGGAAGGTGGCGCCCTTGGTGCCGCCGATGATGGAGAGAGCGCCCAAGAGGAATCCCAGGAGGTAGGCAACCCCGGCCAGGAAGATGCGGGCCGGGTGGAAGTTGAAGGGCAAAAGGCCCAGGGAGCTTCCCGCCAGGGCCATTAAGAGCATGGCGATGGAGTACTGGGGCTGGATCATGGTCACGCTGCGCAGGAAGAGAATAATGGCAGCGATGGCGCCGATGCCGGCAGCCAGCCCGTCCAGCCCGTCCAGCCAGTTGATGGTGTTCATGGCCAGCACGATCCAGAAGAATGTCAGGGGCACGCTGAGCCAGAGTGGAAAAAAGAGCATGCCCTCGCCCAGAGGGTTAGCGATGGCGTCAATACGGATGCCGAAATAGACGGCAATGCCGGCAGCCAGGAACTGGCCCAGGAACTGGGGGTTGGGC
>JACQYG010000363.1 GCA_016208345.1 Chloroflexota bacterium | reverse complement strand
TATGTTCATCCAGATGCCGCTGTTGCAACAGTTCATCCTGTACCTGGGCCAGCCAGTCTACGCCATCGCCGGGGTCCTCTTCGCCCTGCTGGTGGCCTCGGGCCTGGGAAGCCTGGTTTTAGGAAAAAAGCCGAAGGCTTTGACAGCGGTGCTCTTGCTATTGGGTCTGGTGGCCGTGGCCCTGCCGCAAGCGTTGTCCTGGCTGAGTCCGTGGCTGTTGGGCCAGGGTCAGGTGGTGAGGGTGGCGAGCTCGGTGGGGCTGCTCTTGCCCCTGGGGTTTATCATGGGGGTGCCCTTTCCGTTGGGGATAAAGGTCACCGAAGCCCTAGCCCCGGGGTGGACCCCCTGGGCCTGGGCGGCCAATGGCTGCGCCTCAGTGGTGGCCTCGGTCCTGGCCACGATGGCCAACGTCACCTGGGGGTTTTCCTGGACGGAGGTCGGCGCCGGGCTCTTCTACCTGTTGGGGTTGGTGGCAATCTATCCCCTGGCCAGGACAACCTGGTCCACGGAATGGGATGGAAAACGTTCGCCGCGGCATTCGGCGTAGGGTCTAGTCTCTCTCCTGGACCGTCCCTCTTGCCACCACTGGAGCCGCTTTGCCCCATCAGCGGCGGTCAATGCTTCCCGGTCATGGGCACGAAGACCACCCCACCCAGGTCATAGGACACCACATTGTCGCCCATCTTGACCACTTGTTTAAGGGTCTGGTATGCACCGGGCGGGCCCACGGGCACCACCATCCGCCCCCCATCTTTCAACTGTTGGACCAGGGGCGGGGGGACGTGGTCCGGCGCGCAGGTAACGACGATGGCATCGTATGGGGCATGCTCTTCCCACCCGTAGTACCCATCGGCCACCTTCACCTGGACGTTGGTGTAGCCCAGGGACTTTAACCTCCCCTCCGCCTTTTTCCCCAGACTGGGGATGATCTCCACGGTGTACACCCGATCCGCGAGCTCGGCCAGGATGGCGGCCTGGTATCCCGAGCCCGTGCCGATCTCCAACACCTTGTCCCCGCGCTTGAGCTTGAGATACTCGGTCATCAGGGCCACGATGTAGGGCTGGGAGATGGTCTGGCCCTCGCCAATGGGCAGGGGATGGTCGGCGTAGGCCTGGTCCAGAAGCTCCGGGGGGACGAAAAGGTGCCGGGGCACCTTCCGCATGACGGCCAGGACGTCGCTGTCGGTCACCCCTCGGGCCTTGATCTGGGACTCCACCATGCGCTGCCTGGCCATGGTAAACGCCTCGTCTTCCTTGACCCTGGTCTCCGTCGGGGTGGGCGCGGGTGGCGTGAAGGAAAGGGCAGTGGGTCTTGGTGGTTCAGCCGGCTCGCCGCAGCCCGAGGCTACGAGCAACAGCGCGGCCAGCGCCAGTACTCGCGTCCACATCCTCTTCACCTGCATCCAGTATATCACAAGCCGGTGCGTTTTTCAGCCCCAAGGCCTGCCGAGACTTTCGTTCCAGATTACCTGATGACCTCCCGGCCTTTACCGCCGAAAATGGCATCCAGGATCAGCGCCAACCCAGCCAGCACGACGAGTATGGGCCATAGACTCAGGAGATACAGCCCGGCCTTCTCCGAGACCCGGTTGAGTGTCACGAGGAACGAGGCTAAACCGATGCTCAGGTTCACCGCCGCCGGTATCAACACCCCCCACGAACTCGGCCGGGCCAGGAAGAGGGCGAAGAAACACAGGCCCAGGATCACGAAGAATGACGGCCATAGCACGTCCCACTGGTAGGGGATGTAGCCCATGTTCCAGGCCAGGACCAGGGCACCGATGAGCACGGCGCCGGTGCCCGGGAAGACCGGGCCGGGATCCCGATCCACGAAAGCCATGGGGTAGAAGGCCAGGCCGAAGGTGATGAGAAAGCCAGGCCACAGCACATCGAAGCCGAAATTGCCCAGGAGGCGGTAGTTCGCCAGCAGGAGGTAAATGCCCGTGCCGATGAACCAGATGCCCGGGAAAAGGCGGTAGCGGCGCCGGGCGTTCAAGAGCGAACTCAGGAGGAGGAACGCCCCCAGGGCGGTGAGACCCCAGCCAAGGAGGCTGCCGGGCTGAGCCCAGGGCACGCCCAGGTTGCCCAGGAAGAGAAGCAGCCCCAGTACAACCAGCACCAGTCCCCAGAAGAGCGCTGCCGATCGCATGCTAACCTCCTCTATCCAGCCTGGGCCTGCGTCCGCCCAGGAGAGCTTTCAAGACCACCCCGAGCCCCAGCCCCACCAGGATGGCGGGGCCCAGGAGCCGAGCAACGGGCTCGGTGGCGACCAGGCTGGCGAAGGCCGCCAGGAGGACCAGCCCAGTGAGGGTCATGATCTTGCCGGCCAGGAGCAAGGCCCCGTGGCGGCGGCCCAGGAGATACATGGTGTAGAAGCCGAATCCCACCGCCAGCGGCTCCAACGTCCACAGGTAGAGCCAGGCTCTGGCCCCGGCATAAGAGGAGTAGAGCAGGGCCAGGCCGTTCACCAGGAAGATCGTACCGGGCATCGATAGCCATGAGAGGCTGCCTCGTCCTCGCCAAAGGAGGGCCGGCAGGTAGAAGCCCGCGCCCACGGCCAGGGCCACGTAGGACCAGACCTGCCAGGCGCCCAGGGCCACGAGCCCGGTGGCAGGCAGGAGCAAAATTCCCCCCACCACCACAAGCATGAACCCGAAAAGCAGTTTCGCCCAATCCACCATCTACCGCACTCCTTAAATACTGTAGAGGTCACCGGGGACCATAACACCTGGTATGGCCTTTGTACTCGCATTATACAGGATTGGCACGGCGTTGACCATAGTGGTTTGACAATTCCCCTGGTGAGTAGTAGATTACGCGTGCCCAGGCAGCCCCGCACGAGTCAGGAGGTGGCATTTGAATTCCCGCGAACGGGTTTTGGTCGCCCTGGCACACGGCGAGCCGGACATGGTGCCCATTGACTTCGGTGCCACGCGTTCCACCGGCATCACCGCCGTGGCCTACGCTCGATTGAGGGCGCATCTGGGCATCTCGGAGGGCGAGATCATGGTATACGATGTGGGCCAACAACTGGCCG
>JACQYG010000362.1 GCA_016208345.1 Chloroflexota bacterium | reverse complement strand
CGCGGCCGCGGCTACCAGGCCCAGCTCGGCGACGCCGTCCACCTGCCATACGCCGACTCCAGCTTCGACCTGGTGGCAGTCCTGGACGTCATCGAACACTGCGACGACGATCTGCTGGCGTTAAGCGAATGCCAGCGTGTGCTGCGACCGGGTGGCCTCCTGGTGCTGACGGTCCCGGCCTTCCCCTGGCTTTGGAGCCACAACGACGAGATCAACCGCCATCGCCGAAGATATACCGGTGGGGAGCTCAAGCGTAAGCTCTCGCAGGCGGGCACCCGGGTGCGGCGTCTGGCCTATAATAACTTTTTCGTCTTCCCATTGGCGGCCGGCCTGATCCTGGCAAGAAAAATCCTGGGCCGGAAACCAGCACTCGCCGCCCCTACCACAGACGAGGAAGCCTATCAGGTGGAGATGGAGCCGGTGGCGCCGGCCTTAAATATGGCCCTCACGGGCATTGGGCGACTGGAAGCCGCTCTGCTCCGGTTCCTGGACCTGCCGTTCGGCACCTCCATCATCTGCATCGCTGAAAAGATTGGGGCGACACCGCCCCATTAACCCAAGCTTAACTTGACATCCTCTCAACTCCTGTGCTATATTTGCCTGCGCGCCGAAAACCGAGGGACCGGTGGCTCCAGAGACGGGGCGCTTTTTTTGATGGTAAGGAGGATTAGCCGGTGATTCAGGTTGAAAACCTCACCAAGTATTATGGGCCTCACCCCGCAATCCAGGACGTGACTTTCCAGGTGAAAAAGGGCGAGGTCCTGGGCTTCCTGGGGCCCAACGCCGCGGGCAAGACCACCACCATGCGTATCCTGACCGGTTTCATACCACCAACCCGCGGCACCGCCCGGGTGGCTGGCTACGACGTATTCAGCGACTCCATTGAGGTCCGGCGGCGCATCGGCTACATGCCGGAGACCATTCCCCTGTATCCAGAGATGGCGGTCCGCGACTACCTGGGCTTTTTCGCCGGGCTCAGGGGCCTGGACCACAAGGACCAGCGCGTGGACCGGGCCATGGAGATCTGCAACGTGGGCGACCGAGCCGATACCCTCATTGGCAAGCTCTCCAAGGGTTACCAGCAGCGGGTGGGTCTGGCCCAGGCGCTCTTGCACGACCCTGAAGTGCTGATCCTGGACGAGCCCACCGTGGGGCTGGACCCCAAGCAGATCATCGAGGTGCGGGAGCTGATCAAGGGCCTGGGCGGTGAGCGCACGGTGATCCTGAGCACCCACATCCTGCCCGAGGTGAGCCAGACCTGCAACCGGGTGGTGATCATCAACGAAGGCAGGGTGGTGGCCGAGGACACCACTGAAAGGCTCACCAACCGGCTGCAGGGCGCTGAGCGCATCTTCCTGAAGGTGCAGGTGCCCGGCCCACAGGTGGCGGCCTTGCTCGGAAAAACCCCCGGCGTGCTCTCGGTGGAGCCCAAAGGGGACGGGGGCTTTGAGATCGAGTGCGCCCTGGGGAGCGAGCCCCGGCCCAAGCTGGCGTCGGCGGTAGTGCAGGCCGGCTACGGCCTCCTGGAGCTACGGCCGGTGGGCATGAGCCTGGAGGAGGTATTCTTAAAGCTGACGTCCAATGAGGAGAAGGCATAGTTCCCGGCCTTCCGAAATGCTTGACCTGGAGGTTGACACGTGCGGAATACCCTGGCCATTGCTAAAAAGGAGCTAAACAGCTACTTCGTATCCCCGGTGGCCTACGTGGTCACCGCGGCCTTCCTTGTCCTCTGCGGTCTCTTGTTCTCCCTGAGCCTGAATTTCTACCGCGAGGCGAGCATGAGGTCCATATTCTACAACATGCCCATAATCCTGGTTCTCCTTTCACCGGCCTTGACCATGCGGCTCCTGGCGGAGGAAAGCCGCTCTGGCACCATCGAGCTCCTGCTCACGGCGCCGGTGCGAGACTGGGAGGTGGTCCTGGGCAAGTTCCTGGGAGCCCTGGGCCTCTTGCTCGCCATGCTGGCCCTGACGCTATTGTACGTGGTCATCTTGCTGGCCTACGGCAACCCCGACCGGGGGCCGCTCCTTAGCGGTTACCTGGGCATAATCCTTCTGGGCGGGGTGACCTTGTCCATAGGGGTGCTCACGTCCTCCCTTACCCAGAACCAGATCGTAGCGGCCATCCTGGCCTTTGTCGGACTCCTGGTGTTGTGGCTCTCCGGCGGAGTGGGCAACTTCTTCGGCGGCTCGGCCCTGGGGAGCATCTTCTCCTACCTGGACCTGACCCAACACTACAACGATTTCGCTAACGGGCTCATCGACAGCTCCAACGTGCTCTACTACCTGAGTTTGATCGTGGCCTGTCTCTTCCTGGCCTCCAAGTCGTTGGAAACACGGAGGTGGAGTTAGATGCGCCGTCGTCTCGTCCCATACAGCGACTACATCGGCCTTCTCGGCCTGGTAGGCGTCCTGTCGGCCCTGGGTGCCTACCTCCTGCGCCGGAGCCTGGATCTAAGGGTGGAGGTCCCGTTGGTATTGGGGGCGCTGCTCCTGGGGCTATTCGTCTACCTGAGGCCCCAGGACATTCAGAAGGCCCTGACCGGGCGCCAAGCCCGTTACGGCTCCAATGCCCTGGTGATGGCCATCGCCCTGGTGGGCATCCTGGGGCTCTCGAACTTCCTGGGGACCCGCAACGTCAGGCGCATCGATCTGACCGAGACCAGGGACTTCTCCCTCTCCGCCCAGACACTCAAGATCCTGGACAACCTGGACAAGCCGGTCAAGATCACCGGCTTCTACGAAAACGGAGCCGAGGGCGCGGGCAGGGTCAAAGACCTGCTCAAGGAATATGCCCGGCATAGCCCCAAGGTCACCTACGAGTTCATAGACCCGGACAAACAACCGGCCCTGGCTCGCCAGTACAAGATCACGAGCTACGGCACGCTGGTCTTCGAGAGCGGAGGCACAACCCACAGCACCTTCGGCTCCGACGAGCAGGACATCACCGCCGGCGTGCTCAAGGTCTCGCGGCCGGAGCAGAAAAAGATCTACTTCCTCACCGGCCACGGCGAGCGCAGCATCAGCGAGGCTGGGCAAAACGGCTTCAGCTCCGTAAAGGACGCCCTTGAGAAGGAAAACTACAAGGTGGCCGAGCTGAACCTGGCCGTTACCAGCACGGTGCCATCAGATATAGCTGCTCTGGTAATCGCCGCGCCGAAGACCCCGCTCCTGGACGACGAGAAGAAGCGTTTTACCGACTACCTGGACAATGGAGGCAGAGTCTTGCTGATGGAAGACCCTGGCAGCCCCTCCCAGTTCAACGACCTGCTGGCGAGATATGGCATCTCCTTCGACGACGACATCGTGGTGGACCCTGGCAGCTCCCTGGTGAACAACATCGCCTCCCTGGTGATCAGCCGCTACCGTTGGCATCAGATCACCAAGGACCTGCCCATGAGCCTGTTCCCAGGCGCCCGGTCCGTGCGGCAGGGCAAGGAAGCCCCCAGGGACTACAGCGTGGACGTCAGCGTGCTGGCCGAGACCACCCAGGCGGGCTGGGGCGAGACTGATCTACAAAGCCGCCAGGCCAACCTGGACAAGGACAAGGACATCGCCGGGCCCGTGCCGGTAGCCATGGTGGCCGAGGTCGGATCCAAGGCGCTCTCGGCTGACCAGGATAAAGCCAGGCTGGTGGTCTTCGGTAGCTCCGCCTTCGCCGCCAATTCAGCGTTCAACGTTGCGAGCTTCGGCAACCGGGATCTTTTCCTGAATTCAGTAAACTGGCTCACCCAGGAGGAAGCTCTCATCAACATCCGGTCCAAGCCACCAACCGATCGGACGATGATCCTCACCGCCCAGCGCTTCCTGCTCATCGCTTTGAGCACCGTCGTCTTGCTACCTCTGGCCGTGCTGGCCGTAGGGATCTCGGTCTGGTGGAAGAGGAGGTGAGAGGCCATGAAGGTGCGTAATACCATCATCCTGGTCATGGGTTTTCTGCTCCTGGCCAGCTACGTGGCTTTCGTGGAGATGAAGAAACCCAAAGAGGTCGAAGAACCCAAGGAGAAGGCCAAATGGGTCTTCACCCTGGGCCTGGATGACCTCACCGCTTTGGGGATCACGCAGGCCGACAGGGGCGTGTACCTGCCCAAGGGCGCCGACGGCAAGTGGTACATCGGGGGCATTGGCGGCGATGAGGCCGACCCGGCCAAAGTAGGATCAGTGGCCAACCGGCTGGTGGATCTGAAATCGTCCCGGGCCATCACCGACACCGTGGGCGACCTTTCGGCCTTCGGCCTGGCCAAACCACAGCTCACGGTGCGCCTGGAACTCAAGGGCGGCAAAGAGGAGACCCTCCTGATCGGCGACAAGAACCCGCAAGGATACAATAACTACGCCCAGAAAAAGGGCTCCGACGCCATCTACCTTATAGATTCCACCCTGGTAGAGGACCTGGCCAAGATCGTGGCCGAGCCGCCGCGCAAGCCCACGCCTGCGCCCAGCCCTACCGGCACCGGGACGCCGGGTCAGGCCCCTACGGCGTCCCCGGCCGCAGCAACGGCGGCGCCCAGCCCCACCAGCTCACCCTAGCGCCTGACCTGAGAGTCAAGAGT
>JACQYG010000361.1 GCA_016208345.1 Chloroflexota bacterium | reverse complement strand
CATCGGTCTATTCCTGGTTCTGTGGCCGCGGATACCATTCCTGGGCCGACTGCCCGGCGACATCCTGGTCCAGCGGGGCAATTTCACCTTCTATTTCCCCCTGGTAACCTGCATCTTGCTCAGCATCCTCCTGGCTCTCGTCTTGAATGTGGTCTTTCGGTTTTGGGGGCGCTAGGACATAGAGCCTGTTATGACTCCGCTGAAAAAGCGTTTAACCGCAGAGCACGCAGAGCGCGCCGAGATTTTCAGTTTTTTCTCTGTGTTCTCGGCGTTCTCTGCGGTGAAAAAACGGCTGGAACGACTTTTTTTTCAGTGGGGTCTATTAAATCTTACGCTGAGGTGATTCCATGACGCCCATGAACCTGCCCAGCGCACTCTTCACCGCCCTCGGAGCCCTGGAACTCCTGGTGGTCCTCCTGGGCCTGGCCGCGGCGCTCCTGGCAGCGGTGCGGGGCCGCGGCTGCGCCGCCTGGCTGGGCGTGGCCGGCTTTGCCCTTCTCCTGCTGGCCAGCAGCACAGGTTTCTTGCAGGGCCTGTTCAACCCGGCTTTGGTGGATCTCCTTCGCCGCGCGGTGAGGACGTCCAGGGGGGTGGCCGAAGCCCTGACCTACATTGGGGCCTTCCAGCATCTCGTCGCCACCGTAGGCCTGGGATGTCTGGCGGCGGCACTATTCTCTGCCTACCGGCAGGCCGGGCGCTAGCTGGTCTACCGGTGAAGGTCAGCGATTTCGATTACCGGCTCCCCAGAGAACTCATCGCCCAAAGCCCCGTGGAGCCCCGCGATAGCTCCCGGCTCATGGTGGTCTCCCGGGCCGATGGCTCCATCGCCCACCGGCATTTCCGCGATCTGGGGCACTACCTGCGGCCGGGCGATGTCCTGGTATGCAACCAGAGCCGGGTGATCCCGGCGCGCATTTTTGGCGAAAAGGCCGGCACCGGTGGCCGGGTGGAGCTCCTCCTGATCTCCCGCCAGGACGCGCGTGCCTGGGAGGCCCTGATTAAGCCAGGGCGGCGGGTCCGGGCGGGCACGCGGTTGACCTTTGACGGCGGCGGCCTGGAGGGGGAGGTGCTGGGGAAGACGCCCTCCGGCACCTGCCTGGTCCGCTTCTCCGTGCCCATCGAACCGCTCTTGGACGAGATCGGCGTGATGCCCCTGCCCCCCTATATCCACGAGCCCCTGGCCGATGCCGAGCGTTACCAGACCATCTACGCCCGGGTCCGGGGCTCCGTGGCCGCGCCTACGGCGGGCCTGCACTTCACGCCGGAGCTGGTGCAGCGTCTTGTAGGCATGGGCGTCGAATTCGCCTTCGTGACCCTGCACATCGGGCTGGACACCTTCCGGCCCCTGGAAGTGGAGGACGTGGAAGACCACCGCATCCACTCGGAGTATTGCGAGCTGAGCGCCGAGACCGCCGGGCAGCTCAACCGGGCCAAGGCAGAGGGTCGCCGCCTCGTCGCCGTGGGCACCACGGCCGTCCGCGTCCTGGAGACCGCCGCGCTCGATCCCTCAGCCCTTGCCCCCTTTTCCGGCCGGACCGACCTCTTCATCTATCCGGGGTACAGCTTCCGGGCCGTGGACGCCTTGATCACCAACTTTCACTTCCCACGGTCTACGCTGCTCTTGCTGGTCTCGGCCTTTGCCGGGCGAGACCTGGTCTTCCGGGCCTATCGGGAGGCCATCCAAGAGCGGTATCGTTTCTACAGCTTCGGGGATGCCATGCTGATCTTGTAGCTTCTCTACTAGCGAAGCTTCGCGCCAAACCGACGAGGGCATTCCCGACGAGGGTATTCACCGCAGAGCACGCAGAGACCGCTGAGATTTCCGATTTACTCTCTGCGTTCTCCGCACTCTCTGCGGTAAAAATCTTGACTCCTTTGTCAAGAATTCAGCTTATGAAGGCACCCCAGTGCAGAAATAGAGTGAAAGAAGACCCCTTCGTTCGCACCAACCTGCGTTGGAACGCCGTGGTCCTGGCGCTGGATTATGGGCTCTTCGGCCTGGGGTTGACCTTCGTCTCCACCTCTACCATCCTGCCGGCCTTTGCCGAGCGCTTGGGTGCCCCCAACGTGGTCATCGGCGCGCTGCCGGCGCTTTTGTCTGCGGGATGGAGCTTTCCGGGCCTGTTCACCGCCAACTACATCGAACGCCTGGGCCGGAAGCTGCCTCTCATCCTGGCCGTCACCGTCGGGGAAAGGCTGCCGTTCCTGGTCCTGGCGGTTATCTCGTGCCTTTTCGCCGCCTCCTATCCCAGCGCCGTGCTGGTCTTAACGCTCTTTCTCATCGCCATCATGGCCTTCGCCGGCGGGGCCATCATGCCCGCCTGGATGGACCTGATCGCCAAGCTCATCCCCACCACCAACCGGGGCCGGTTCTTCGCCCTGGGCAGTACCCTGGGCGGGCTTTGGGGCGTGGGAGGAACCTTCCTGGCCGGTTATTTTCTGCGGGACTATCCCTATCCCTTGAACTACAGCCTATGCTTCGCTGCAGGCTTCGTCGCCCTGGCGGCCTCCTTCGTTTTCCTGGCCCTGGCTCGGGAACACGCCGTCGGCTCCGGCAAGCCCGCCGTGGGCCTGGGCAGCTACCTGCGCCGGCTGCCCTTCGTGCTGCGGGGTAACTCCAACTTTCGCTGGTACCTGGTGAGCCGCAGCGTGGGCACGCTTGGCACTATGGCCGTCACTTTCTACACAGTGTATGCCCTCAAGGAATTGCGAGTGGACGAAGGACAGGTGGCGGCCTTCACCTTCTTTATCCTGGCCGCTCAGACCGTGAGCAACGTGGCCCTGGGCTGGCTGGCCGACCACCTGGGCCACAAGCTGGTGCTACTGTTGGGTAGCGCTGCACTGGCGGTAGGGAGCCTCTTGGCAGTGGCGGCCAATAGCCTCACCGGATTATACGGTGTGTTCGCCATGGTGGGCATAGCCACCTCTGCCTTTGGCATCTCTGGCCTGAATATCCTCCTGGAGTTCTGCGAGCCCCAGGACCGGCCCACCTACCTGGGGCTGGGGGGAGCGCTACTGGCGCCCTTCAGTTTCGCCGCCCCGATGCTGGGCGGCTGGCTGGCGGACCAGGCTGGGTTCCTGGTGGTATTCTGGGCCTCGGCCGCCCTGAGTGGCACGAGCGCCCTCTTGCTCAGCCTCCTGGTGCGAGAGCCACGCCGGGCGGCCCCGCCAGTGATTAGGGTATAAGGAAATCTTTCATGCTGGTGGCAGAATGCGTTGCCTCCCATCTTGCATTTATGGAAAGCTGTGCTAAAATGGAGCGGAGAGTTTCGCTTCCAAGGAGGGCTGCGATGGAACAAAAGCTTAACGACTTCCTCACCTTCCTCTCCGTAGAAAAGGGCTTTTCTGAAAACACCCTGGCCGCATATCGCAATGACCTCACTCAGTTCACCGAATTCCTGGAAAGCAGCTTCTCCGACTATCAAGCCGCCCCTGCCGAGGGCAAATGGCAGAGCGTCACGAAGCAGGCTATCGTGTCTTTCATACTGCACATCAAAGACCGCCAGTACCGTCCGTCCACCGTGGCCCGCAAGGTGGCCGCGGTGAGATCATTTTTCCATTTCCTGCTGGCCGAGGGTTTGGTGAGGGATGATCCCACCGCCACCCTGGACTCTCCCAAGGTCGGCAAGTCGCTTCCCCGGGCCATCTCGGTACAGGAGGTAGAGACTCTCCTGGCCCAGCCGGCCAAAGGCTCCACGCCCGAGGCCCAGCGAGACAAAGCCATGTTGGAGCTCTTGTACGCCACCGGCATGCGCGTGTCCGAGCTGGTCTCGCTGAACCTGGAGGATCTGAACCTGGCCGCCGGGTATGTGCGTTGTTTCGGCAAGGGCTCCAAGGAACGGATCATCCCTGTAGCGCCGCTGGCGGTGGAGGCCGTGCAGCACTACGTACAGCACGGTCGCCGGGAGCTCCTGCCGGAACTGGGCGAATCGGCGGCCTTCCTGAATCACCGGGGCCGGCGGCTCACCCGGCAAGGGTTTTGGCTCATCATCAAGGGATATGCCAGGCAGGCTGGCATCGCCGCCACCATCACCCCGCACACCCTGCGACACTCCTTTGCCACCCATATGCTCAACAACGGCGCTGACCTGCGCTCGGTGCAGGAGCTCTTGGGCCACGCCAACATCGCCACCACCCAGATCTACACCCACCTCACCCGTGACCGCATCCGTCAGGTCTACGACCGGGCACATCCGCGAGCGAAGTGAACGAAGAGCTCTCACTCTGGAGGCCACTATGTCGTACTTGGAGAAACTCTTGGGAGAGAACGAACGCATCGTCCTGGTGACCAGGCACCATTGGCTGACCATGGGCGGGACTGTCTTCTGGGCCCTGATCCTGGCGTTGGCCGTCCTGGTGGCCAGCATCCTCCTGGGGCTGGCGGTCGGCGCCCTGGGACTTCTCTTGCTTTTACTCCT
>JACQYG010000357.1 GCA_016208345.1 Chloroflexota bacterium | reverse complement strand
TATCTCCTTCCAGAGTTTCCGGGCTGGCATCTTGGGCTTAGGGAAAAAGATAAAAATTGCCCCCAAACACCAGCTCAGGCTTAAGTCTCGATGAGCCGCATCACCTCTTGGGTGAAGTCGGATAGTCGCTCTTTGTTCTCGGCGCTGAGCCGGGCCAGGTGGGCCTGGTATTTCCGGCTATAAGAAAGGAGCAAAGAGGTGATGCGGCGGTTAGCCCGCTCGACGAAGGTCAGGCCCAGGGTCAGGCCGGCCAGGGCGTTAAGCCCTAGCTCGCCCGGCAGCCCCAGGGCCCGCAGGCTCTCCAGAAGGCTGCTTGTTCTGGCTTCTTCCCTCAACTGATGGAGGTTCAAGAGCACGGCGGTGATCATCTCCGTGGCATAGAGCATAGGCGACTTACGTTCAGGGATGCGGAGGAGGATCTGATCCAGCAAGTTCCGGTAGTCCGTGCCCCTGCCCTCCCGTAGCGCCTGCAGGATGCGCTCCTTGACCGCCTCCCACCCCTCTCGATCCCAGTCCTCGCCTGCCAATTGAGCGATCACCGTGGGGGCCTTCCCGCTGGGGGAGAAGACGATGTTGGAGCGACCTGGCCCGCTCTCCGGCAGGATGTACTCAGAGGTGACCAGGCCTCGCTCCTCCAGCAGGCGCAACATATCGTAGGCGGTCATGGGGCTGACTCCCAGCCGCTCGGCCACTGCCGGGTAATGCAGGGGCTGTCGGGCCTCCTGGTAGAGGTCCAGAAACTTACTCAGAAATTCTCGCGGGCGCCCGGTGAGCTTCATGGCCACGCCTCTTTTGGAAGATGCCCATAAAGGCATAAACTCCTTAAAAAACAAAAGTATTATACCATGCCATCCCTTGCCTGTCAACTTAGATGGGGCTCTACGCCAATAAGTGTGGAGCCAGGATGTGATGGGCACGTGGCGGAAAGCCGAGGAGCATCCTAGACCATTAGTCCTTCGTGTGTGCGGCGATGAATCGGTAGGCCCGGGCCCACACCGCTTCCCGCTCGCTGTCCACGGTGATGGCGTGGCCGGAATTCGGCCACCAGACGATCTCCTTGTCCTTTGTCCCCAGGCCGTCGAAGAGGATCTGGGCGCTGTCGGCGGGGATGGTGCGGTCGCAGCGGCCCTGCATGATCAGGACCGGCACCTTCACCCGGGCCAGGCTGCCGCGCACTTCACGCAGCAAGCAGTTCACCTGCTGGCCGAAGATGACCGGTATTCGCCGGTAGAAAAACACCCTCTCCCGTCCCGTGGGGTCGGTCAGGTCCAGTTCGCCGCTGGAATGGTGCCACTTGATGAAGTGCCTGGTGATGGGCAGCAACCTCAGCCGCCAGTCCTTGATGTAGGCTGGTGGGGACATGGCGACGGCCCCAGCGATGGAGCGGTGAGCGGCCAGATACAGAGTGATCAGGCCACCCATAGACAGCCCAGCGACAACCACTCGCTCACAGCAGTCCTGGAGCCGGCATAATCCCTCCTCGGCCGAAGCCACCAGGTCCAGCCAGGTGATCCTGGCCAGATCCTCGGGGGTGGTCCCGTGGCCGGCCAGGCGCACCCCCAGCACCGTCAGCCCCTTATCGGCCAGATACTCCCCCATGGGGCGCATCTCCGGTGGACTACCGGTACCGCCGTGGATGAGGAGGCAACCCACCGGCCCGCCGGGGAAGAAAAACGGGTTCAAGTCCAGCGTCTTCACTGCACTTCACCTCCTTGCGACCATACGTGATGCACGAAGCGCGAAACCTGGTGCGTAGCTGGTGGCCTCCCACACCTCACGTTTCACTGCGTCGAGCATGCCGCTCCGCCTTCTCACGGTGCAATTCCTCCAGCCTATCCCTCAGCTCTAGGATCCTCTCCTTCCCCAGAGGATAGTACCTCAGTGCCGCTAGGAAGATGGCCAGGGCGGCAAGAGGGAGTAGGGCCATGCCCAGCCTGAGCCCCAGCACTACAGAGGCCGGCTGGGGTGTCACCCCCGGAGCGTAGCCGCTCAGGCCTAAGACCAGGGCGGTGGAACCCCCCACCAGGACCATGGCCAACCGCTCGATGAAGGCGTTCACCCCGAAATAGCTCCCCTCCCGCCGCAAGCCGGTGTACAGTTCGTCTTCGTCTATCACGTCGCTCAAGAGGATCTCCCGGACCAGGGTGATGCCGGAGTTGGCTGCGCCCACCAGGAGCATCCACACAAAAGCCTGCGGCAGGTTGCCGACGACCAGGACGAGCAACATAAAGGTCACGAACAGCGTCACAGCGGTGGCCAGCGTCCCCTTCGCGCCCAGGCGCAGCGCCACCTTCCGCCACAGCGGATAGAGGGCCATCGAGGTAATGAACATGCCGAAGAAGAGAAGGCTCATCTCCTGCTCCGCGGCGCCGATGATGTACTTGGTGAAGAAGGGCACCATGGCCGAGAGCCAGCTCCAGATGTAGCAGATCATCAGGTTGGCCCCTACGAAGGCCAGGAACGAGCGATTGGTGAGGGTCGCTTTGAAGGCAGTGATAAGGGGCAGCGCCTCTTCCGTGCTGAACTCCTTCCGTTCCCGGCTCCCAAAAAGGGAGATCCAGAAAGCGCCGCCGGCGACCAGTCCCAGGATGGCACCGGCGCCCATCCATCCAGCCAGGGAGCCGAACCTCGGCGAGAGGGAGGCCACGATGAGAGGGGTTACGGCCAGGGCGAAGGCCGAGCCAATCATCGCCGCCACTTGCCGGTAGATGGACACCTCCGTCCTTTCTGTCAGTTCCTGGTACATCTCGGGGAAGAGGGAGATGTAGGGGACGCTCACGGTGGTGTACATCAGGTCGAAGAGGGCGATGACGATGGCGAAATAGAGGAAGATGCCCAGGTGGGACGGCGTAGTCAGGGGCTGGCCTCCCAGGGGTGGGGACCAGACCAGGACGAAGAAGAGGAACACGAGGGGGACGCCGAACAGGACGTAGGGGATCCGGCGCCCCCACCGGGTGCGGGTCCGGTCCGACAGGTAGCCGACCAGGGGGTCATTAATGGCATTCCACACCCCGTAGGAGATGGCGAAGGCCAGGCCCACCAGTCCAGGGTCGAGATGGACCACGTCGGTGTAAAAGAAGATCAGGTAGGCCCCGATGGTGTGGAAGAAGAGGGCCGTTCCCAGGTTGCCCACACCGTAGGCGATCTTTGCAGGTCTGCCTTTCATGGTAGTCACCTCCCTGGATCAATTTTGAATCGCCTCATACATGGCCAGGATGTTCTCCGGCGGGACGTCCGCCTGAATGTTATGGCTGGGGGCAAGGATGTAACCGCCCCCCTGGCCCAGGGTGGCAACGATACGCTTGACCTCTTCCTTGACCCTTTCCGGCGTAGCGAAGGGGAGGATCTGCTGCACGTCAATCCCCCCGTGGAACACCAACTGCTCGCCAAACTCCCGTTTTAGTGCCACTGGGTCCATCCCCCTGGCCGAGATCTCGATCGGGTTCAGGCTGTCCACGCCCACGTCAATCAGGTCCTGCACGAAAGGGAAGACGCTGCCACAGGTGTGGTGCATGATTTTCGCCTCGGTGCGCGAATGGATGAAGTCGTACAGTTCCTTGTGCCGGGGCTTGATCAACCGGCGGTAGAGCTTCGGCGAGACGAGGGGCCCGGTCTGCATCCCCAGGTCGTCCCCAAGGGCCACGATCTGGACGTAGGGGCCCACCGCCTCCAGGTAGACAGCGTAGAATTCGATGTATAGCTCCAGCAGGGTGTCCATTAGGGCGGTAGCAAAGGGTTCGTCGGCGATCAGGTCCGTCATAAAGCGCTCGAATCCTCGCATCCAGAGGGCTTGCTCGAAGATGCCGCCGCCCAGGAAGTCGGCCGCCAGGGCGTAATCGGTCTCCCGGTAGAGGCCTCGGGCCTCCTCGGCCAGGCCCGCCACCCGGCGGGGATCGTGCGGATCGGGCCAGGGATAGTGTCTGAGGTCTTCCACCCGAGCGTTCGCCAGCGGATGCTCCACGATCTCCCAGTACAGCTCAGTACGCCGCCGACGCATCCCCCACTCGTCAAGGTAAGTGTCTTCGCTGCCTGCCAGTGAAGGGGCGGCCACTGTAGGAGGCGGCCGCAGCGCCAGCCGGCGGAGATCAACACCGAACCGTTGCAGGATCTGCTCATTGGGGACGACAATGCCCTGGGCCACGTCGTGCACCGGCTCGTCAGCCTCGACGCCCAAAAATGCCTTCAAGCGGTCGTTAGCTCGTCGGTGGATGCTGGACACCGCCGTGGAGCCCAGGTCCACAGGCACGCGGTCGGGCAGCTCGTGGCGGAGAACCGCCATCACCCGTTCTCGTGAGTTCATCTTCTTCATCAGTTGTAGTCCTCTAGGAGCGTTGTCTGACCGCCCCGGGTGAAGGAGGTTAAGCGTGGCTCCCTCCTGGTCATAATTACGCCTCAGAGCTGAACGTCACTTTGAAGACCCAGGGCGCGCCCAACGTCCCCCACAGCCCGATCAGGGCATAGCGGGCGAAACGGAATGCCGGCCCCACCGGAAACAGCCACGGCAGGAGCATCTGCAAGGCCACCAACACCGCCAACCCGATCACCACCTTGACCACTTGCTTCCGGAGAGGCACGTGGACGGGAAAACGCACGTACCGCCGCTCCAGGGCGTAGCCGGTGATCATCCCCGCAGCCGCCCCCGTCACCTGCGAGGTCTTAGGGTAGACGATGAACAGGATGAGAGGGACGGCCACGCCCAGCGCCAGTTGCCCCCAAAGCGGCAGCGAAAAGGAGCGGCGGTCCCAGGTACGGTAGAGGGTCAGCGCCAGCCAGACTAGCCCGATGCCGATGGCTATCGCGCCCACCACGTCCGCCGGCCAGTGGGCCCCCAGGTAGAGGCGCGACAGGGCGACGAGGGGAATGACGACGATGGCCGCCACGATCGAAGGCCATCGCCGGTAGTGGCCAGCCAGGTAGGACCACAGGACGGCAGCGTTCTGGGTGTGGCCGCTGGGGAAGGCGTAGCTGCCGTCAGGTGGGGTAGCCAGCCAAACCTGCTCGATGGTAGGGCGCGGGGTGTGGAAGAAGTCCTTGAGGCCGGTGTTCAGGTAACCGGAAAGGAGAAGGACCAGGAGAAACCGCAGCCCCAGCAGGGGATCCAGGCACCAGTAGAGAATGACGGCGATGAAGGCCATCAGGTTGTCCTCGGCGGTGCCGGTAGCGGCGGCAAAGAATGCGTCGAGGAAGGGGGAACGAAAGGACTGCAACCAGAGGATGAAGTCAAGCTGACTCGTATCGGGCCTCCTTCACCCATCGTGCCCCGACTAGGCTGCTGACCTTGAGGAGGTCAGAGGCCAGCCAGACCACCGGCGCCCAGGCACAGCACGTGTCGCAGAACGAGAAGGCCACCGCAATACCAGGCCGATGCCGCCGTAGCGCAGCACGTCCAGGCACGCTGGCGGGCGGGCTCAGGGCGGGAAGATGTGCTGATATTACATCAAAAAACAAAAGTATTATAGCATGCCATGCTTTGCCGTCAACTTAAATGGGCGATGAGATCTGGAACGAATCTCGGCGCTGTTGTATAATGCGCTGAGCATGTCACAGGTGGTCCGAAAGGGTTGCGACCACGAAAGCGCCGCGAAAGGCATCTCCTGTCTGCTTTGGCCGTTAGTTCCGTATCCTTTCCTGCCAAGCGGTGTTATAACCGCTGAAGTCCGTGGGCTTCAGCCAGACGACTCGGTCCT
>JACQYG010000356.1 GCA_016208345.1 Chloroflexota bacterium | reverse complement strand
TCTTCCAGCTCGATGAGTTGTTAAAGGACAAATTGCAGGGTTCAGGCCTGGAAGCGTACGTGGAAGTTGAGGCAACCATCGAGGGGGAAGCGGAGAAGAAGCTGATCGAGGTATTCCGCATCTGAGCCGAAGCTGAACCTCAACCTTTTGGGGATCTCCATCGTGCCGCCACCAGTCCCGGGTTCGACCTTGAGGCGGTGCCTGTGGCGTTAGAGGCGAACCCGGCACCCTTGTTAGCCCGGCTCGGGACGTGCCTGGTGTGAAACGTCGGTTTCATCACCGCCCCTCAGGGCCAGCGCCAGGGCCTGGGTGGCAGCGTCCAGTGCCTCGGCGGCCTGAGCGATCCCCCGCGTCATGCCGGGCTTCTCCTTCTCTAAGGCCTCTGCCTTCCGAGCCCACTCCCGGAAAGCGGCGGCGTGCTCCCGGTTATGCTCGATCCAGAGAGGGAGGAGGCGCTGCAACTGTAGCAGGTCCTCCGGGCCCCTGGCGGCCGGCTCTTCCGGCTCCCCCGCCATCCCTCGCTGGGGATGCTCGTGCTCATGAAACGGGGCGTGACGGTGAGGATGGGCGTGGATGGTGGCGGCGTGGGCGTGGCGATGCTCGTGCACCAGGTTGCTCTGCTCCAGGAGGCCTCGATCGGCCAGGAGAGAGGTTGGCTGCCCCTGGGCCAGGAGGCGGTGATCCTCACCGAAGACCAGAGCCCGATCGGCGATCTCCTCCACAATGTCCAGGTCATGGGTGGCGGTGACCACGGTCTTGCCCTCTCTTCCCAGGTCGGCGATGAAGTCCACCAGCCGGCTGGCGCTGCGTGGGTCCAGGTTGGCCGTGGGCTCGTCCAGGAGCAATACCTCCGGTGCCAGAGAGAGAACGGAGGCCAGGGCTACTTTCTTCTTCTCTCCCAGGCTGAGGCGGTGCGGGGCCCGGCCTCGCAGTTTCCCGATGCCCAGGAAGGCCAGGGCCCATTCGCTGCGCTCCCGCACTTTCTCCTGGGAGAGGCCCAATTGCAAGGGGGCGAAGGTCACCTCCTGCCAGACGGTGGGGAGGAAAAGCTGGACATCGGGGTCCTGAAAGACCAGCCCCACCCGCCGCCGGAAGTCGTAGGTGAAGGCCTCGTCCCGGAAGGCCGCCTCTGGCATAGACAGGCCGAAGCCCTTCACCTCCCCGGCGGAGGGAAAGTAGAGGCCGTCCAGGAGCTTCAGGAGGGTGCTCTTGCCTGAACCGTTGGCCCCCAGGATGGCCACCCTTTCCCCTCTCTCAATGCGCAGGCTCACTCCTTCCAGGGCCACCGCTCCCCCCTCGTAGACGTAGCACACATTCTCCAACTCGAAGACCGGTTCTCCCATGCGAAACTCCTTAGCTCCCCAAATAAATGGCCCCCAGGGCGACGAATAGGCTCACGCCACCCCAGAGCCAGTCCCGACCGCGGGTTCGAAAACCTTCCATTAGCCGGGGCCGTCCCCGGAAACCCTGGGAAAGCATGGCCAGGTAGACCTCGTTGCTTAGCTGGAAGGACCGGTCCAGGAGCGCGCCCATCGCCGCTGCCAGCCAGCGCCGGCCCTCGGCAGCGTCGAGCCGTCCCACCAGGCGGCTCCTTCGGGACAGGAACATGTCACTGGCCGTGTGGAGCAAGAGGTAGATGTAGCGGTAGCTCATAGCCAGGGTCAGGAGGAAGGCCTCTGGCACCCCCAGCGCTCCCAGGGCCTCCAGCAAGGCATTCCAGGGGGTGGTGAGGATGAGCAGGACGGCGAAGGAGACCGAGGTGCCCACCCGCAGGAGAAGGAAGGCGGCTGTTCGCAGTCCCTGGGCGGTGACGGCGATGAGGGGATTGGACCACAGGACGAGGACCGGCTGCCCTGGGGTGAAAATGTTTAAGATGGCCGGGAGGGCGATGAGGCCGGTGAAGAGGGGGATGAAGATCCATACCCGCCGGACGAAGAAGCCCAAGGGCACCCGAGAGGACCAGGCCAGGAGCAAGGTCAGGAGATAGAGAGCAGCGAGGACCGCCAGGCTCCGGGAGAGGTTGACGGCGATCAGCAAGAGAAGGAAAGTGCCGATCTTGACCCGGGGGTCCAGGCCCTGGAGCAGGCCGGGGCGGCACCCGATCTCCTCGGCGAAGAGGGTGCCCTCCAGGGCCTGGCCGACGGCAGCCAGGCTTCCGGCCAGGAAATCACCTCGTCGAAGCATCGTCATATCGGGAGTGGACGTAGATAAACACAGAGGGATTTTCTTCAGCAACCAATCGAGTTAGCGTCCACCATGTCAGGAACTGGACACGGCTAACAACATAGAACAAATCCGTGCTCATCGGTGTTTATCCGCGTCCCGCGCCTAAACTTGAGGACGAGCGCCAGCCCCCGGGCGGGCTAAAAGCCGGCCGATCACCAGCAGGACGGCGGCGGCCAGGCCAATGCCTATCGCTGCCGAGACCAGGTAGCCGGGGACCACCCCCAGCCCCGGCACAGCGTAATCGGGAAGCGGGGCCGGCCAGAGACCGGAGAGCCCCTCCAGCCCCTGCGGCACGAAGCCCAACAAACCTTGGAGCTCATCCGCCCCCCATTCCCCCCAGGCGGTGCCGGAGGCGAGGAGGCCCAAGGGCGTGAGGATGACCAGGGCTGCCAGGCCCACCCAGAGGGGCCAAAGCCGCCAGCCCGTCACCCCGGCGGTGGGCTCGGCTAGGGCCAGGATGGGTTGGTTGGCCCGCTGCAAATAGGTCACCAGGAGTGCCGTGATGACCCCTTCCACCATACCGGCCGCCAGAAGATGTGGGATCATCATGGCCGGGATGGCCACCTCCAGGGTGTAGGGCTGGTAAAGGGGCGTCCCGTCGGCAGTGTGGAAAAGGTAGGGCTGGAGGCCGAACTCCACGGCGGCGCAGAGGGCCGCCACGTTCAGCGAGAGCCAGCCGGCCACTGCCCCCGCCAACACCCGCCGGCGCGATGCCAGGGGGCTTCGGCTGGCGATGGCCCGGTAGGTGTACCAGGCCACCAGGGGCATGACGATGGCCATGTTGAAGGCATTGGCACCGAAGGCCAGGATGCCGCCGTCGCCGAAGAAAAGGGCCTGAATGGCCAGGGCAATGGAGATGGCGATGGTGGCCCCCCAGGGTCCCAGGACGATGGCGGCGATGGCGCCGCCCACGGCATGGCCGGTGGTGCCTCCGGGCAGGGGGACGTTGAACATCATGATCACGAAAGAGAAGGCCGAGACCAGGGCCAGGAGAGGCACCGCCCGGTGGCTCAGCGTCTCCCGAACCCTGCGGCTGGCCCGGTACCAGAAGGGTGCCGCCGCTGCATACATCACGGCGCAGGTCGCCGGGCTGAGATATCCATCGGGGATATGCATCGAAAACCTCCTTCAAGATACGTGGTCTGCTCTGTTCCGCAATCCGCTATCCTCGATCGCTTGTCTCGTTGCCTCCTGGTAAACCGCGCTGAGGGTGACGCCATGCTGTCTTGCCGCCCTCTTGCAGTCCTCATACTCCGGGGCCACATGCAGGATGGCCTCGCCACGGCGCGCCACCTTGACCCGGATCTGGCCGTACCTGGTGTTCAAGACCGTGGTGGAGCGCTCGAGACAACGCCTGGTCCTCTCTGAGACCCGCACCCCCAGGGTGGAGGTTTCGGCAAAGATGATGGCCAGCATCTCCTCCACCTGGCCCTGGTGGCAGAGCACGGAGAGAGCGACCCCCGGCCGGTTCTTCTTCATCTGGATGGGACTGAGATACACGTCCAGGGCCCCAGCAGCGAAGAGGCGCTCCATCACGTAGTCGTAGAACTGGGGGTTCATGTCGTCCAGGTTGGTCTCCAGCACGGTTACTGCATCGCTGAGATAGACCTGGCCGATCCCCTGGTCCTGGCCCAGGATCAGGCGCAGGAGGTTCGGCCTCTTTAGATCGGCCTTTCCTGCCCCGTAGCCTACCCCCTCCACGGCCATGGCGGGCAGGGGGCCGAAGCGGGCGGCCAGGCTGGCGACGATGGCGGCCCCGGTGGGGGTAACCAGCTCGTGGGCGGTGCCCCGGCTGTAGACGGGCACCCCTCTCAAGAGTTCCAGGGTAGCAGGGGCAGGCACCGGCAGCACCCCATGCCGGGCCCGGACGAATCCATGGCCCAGGTTCAATGGGGAGCACTCCACCCGCTCGACCCCCAGGAGCTGCAGTCCGATAGCGGCGCCCACGATGTCCACCATGGCGTCCACGGCGCCCACCTCGTGGAGGCGGACCGCCTCGGCATCCTGGCCGTGCACCCTGCCCTCCGCCGCCGCCAGGCAGGTAAAGATGCGCTGGCTCTGGCCCTTGGCCTTTTCAGGTAGGGTGCTCCGGGCGATGATCGCCAGGATGTCCCCCAGCGTCCTTTCCGGTTGCTCCTCCTGCACCCGGACTGCCACGTAGGTCGCGGCGAGGCCCTGTTTGCTGACGCGGGTGGCCTCGATCTCGTAACCGGATAAGGGGAGCTTGTTTAGCTCCCGCCGAAGGTCATCCAGGGGCAACCCCGCATCCAGGAGCGCCCCCAGGATCATATTGCCGGAGATGCCGGAGAAACAGTCGAAGTAGGCGATCCTCATTCTGTCACCTGGCCCAGGCGGTTGATTATGCTCGCCAGGTAGCCGGCGCCGAAGCCGTTGTCGATGTTCACCACCGCCACGCCCGGAGCACAACTGTTCAGCATCCCCAGGAGCGCCGCCAGGCCCTGGAAGCTGGCACCATAGCCCACGCTGGTGGGCACGGCGATGACCGGGCAGGCCACCAGACCGCCGACGACGCTGGCGAGGGCCCCCTCCATCCCCGCCACGACAACCACCACCCTGGCCGCGAAGAGTTTCTCGCCCTGGTCCAGGAGGCGATGCAGCCCCGCCACTCCCACGTCGTAGAGGCGCTGGACCCGGCTCCCCATGGCCTCGGCGGTCACCGCCGCCTCCTCGGCCACTGGGAGATCCGCCGTGCCGCCGCTGAGCACCAGGACCATCCCCTTTCTGGAGGCCTCTGGCTCGCCCCCGATGACCACGAGCTGCGCCAGGGGGTGGTAGACCGCTCCCCGGGCCACGGCACGGATGGCAGTGAAGATCCCCTCATTTGCCCTGGTGGCCAGGACCGTGGCCTGATGCAGCAGCATGCTCTGGACGATGTCCGCCACCTGCTCCGCGCTCTTCCCCAGGCAGAAGATGGCCTCCGGGAAGCCTTTGCGCAAGGCTCGATGGTGGTCGATCTTGGCGAAGCCCAGATCCTCGTAAGGAAGGGTTTTTAGCCTCTCCAGAGCACCATCCACCGAGAGGTTGCCCGTCCTGACGGCATCCAAGAGCTCCCTAAGTTGCTCTTTTCTCACCTTGTAGCGCCTCATTCATGCTGCCGGTGCGATAGCCGGCAAGATCCAGGGTTACGTAGAGGTAGCCAATTTCCTTAAACCGCGCCACGACGCGCTCGCGGTTCTCCCTGGCGGTCAGGAGCGGGAAATCCCCTGGCTCAACCTCGATGCGGGCGATGGGGCCGTGGTGGCGGACCCGCAATTGCCCTACCCCCAGTTGGCGCAGGAACCCCTCGGCCTGATCGACCTGAGCCAGGGCCTCTTTGGTGATAACCGCCCCATAGGGGAGACGGGAGGCCAGGCAAGCGAAGGAGGGTTTGTTCCACGTGGGGAGCCCCAGCTCCCTGGAGAGGGCGCGGATCTCGTCCTTGGTCAGCCCTGCCTGCTGCAAGGGGCTCTGAACACCTAACTCCCTGCCGGCCCGCCGGCCGGGGCGGTGGTCGGCCAGGTCATCGCGGTTGGCCCCATCTACCACGTACTGCAGGCCCTCCTGAACCGCGATCTCCTTCAGCTTGCCGAAGAGCTCGCTCTTGCAGTGGTAGCAGCGGTCGGGCGGGTTGGCGGCGAAGCTGGGGTTGCTCAACTCCGCGGTGGTGATCAGACGGTGCCTGGCCCCCAGGGACCGGGCCAGGCGCGTGGCGGCCTGCACCTCCTCCGAGGGGTAGGTTTCTGAGATGGCCGTCACCGCCAGCACCCTCTCGTTGCCCAGGGTATCCTGGCACATCTTGAGGAGCAGCGTGCTGTCGACCCCACCCGAATACGCCACCACCACGCTCTCAAGCTGGCGCAAGATCCCCACCAGATCGTTTTTCTTTGCCAGTAAAGAATTCAAGGCCCGTTCTCCTTGTACACCGGCGCGACAAACCTGTCGGCAAGTCTCATTCTGGAGTGGCCCTACCGCGTTGGCCAGCCCAGGCGGACAGGGCCGTCTGCCACTACGCCACACCCAGTGCCCCCGTACACCTGCAAGGTGTACGGTGTTAAGGACAGGCCGCTGACTCCGCGATGACCACCAGGTGCTTCAAGAGATCGATCTTCTTGATCGTCCCTCGCACGATTTGTCGCTTACCCAGAAGATCGGCCAGAAGGATCTCGTTACCCTCCGGCTGGATGAGGATCACGTTCTCCATGACCTTCCTCTCCTGGCCGTCCCGCACCACATAGGCTGTGCCTTCACACATGAGCGCCCCCATTTCCCTGGCCTAGAACAGGTCCGTGTCCCTCTGTGCCTATCCGTGTCCCAACGAAGTCAACGAACCGTAAACAAACAAAAAAAGATCATCGCCCCGGCCTTCAGGCCAGGATAGATGATCTTCATGATCGAACCCGCGGCTTCATGCCGACGCTTGAAATATACCACGTTCGAGGCTGGCTGTCAAGAGCCTTGCCTCGGTGAGCCCATTCGCTCCCGAATGACCCCAATGGCCGCGCTGATCTGCTTGGTCAGGGGCCGGGCCTCCACACCGACGAACTCGAAATGGGGCTGGTTGATGGCCAGGAGGAGCTTGTATCCGCGAGCACCGGCCACGGCCTCGGCGATGCCAGGGGTGATCTCGCCCATCATAGAATTGGGGATGACCACGCCGATGGGGGCCAGGATCGCATCGGCCAGGTTCACCGACACCCGGATGGCGTTCTCCCCCGTCGCCCCCCGGCTGGCCTTG
>JACQYG010000106.1 GCA_016208345.1 Chloroflexota bacterium | reverse complement strand
GCTGGAAGCTGCGGCGATTGAGGTGGAGCATCGGCGCGCCGAGGCCGAGGGCCAAAAAACCCTTCTCGAGGGCGAACTGGCCAAAAGTCAGGCGAGACAGGACGAGCTGGAACGGTCCCTTTCTGGCCTGCGCCTCAGGTCGAAGGAGCTGCAAACCCGCTACGCGCTGCTCACGCAGATGCACCAGCACTGGGAGGAATACTCGGCCGGGGTGCAGGCTGTTCTTACCGCGGTGGGGACGGCCAGCGACCGGGAAAAGCCCTCTTTTCGGTTGCCGGGGGTCCGAGGCGCGCTGGCCTCCCTGATTAGGGTAGATGAACAGTGGGAGGTGGCGATAGAGGCGGTTCTGGGAGAGTGCCGGCAGGGAATAGTGGTGGACACGTGGGCCGACGCCCGGGCGCCTTTGGACTATCTGAGCGCCAAGGAGGCCGGACAAGCCACCTTGTTGGTGCTGGAGGCCTTTGCTGATTCCGCCGGGGCCGGTCCCCAGGGACAGACCGCTAGGGTGGCCGGGGTGGTGCCGGCTCGCAACGCAGTGGCCACGGCGCCGGAGTACGAATGCCTGGTGGATGGCCTGTTGGGCAAGGTGGGGCTGGTGGAGGACCTGGGTGCCGCCGACCCGGCGCTGCCCGTCGAATACGATGCGCTGGTCTCGCGCCGGGGCCGGGTGATACATAGGCCGGGCATAATCACCGGAGGCGCTGGCACCAGGGCCGGTGCGGGCCTCCTAACCCGGGAGCGGGAGCGTCGCGAGCTACCGGAGATGCTGGGGGCCCTGGGGCAAGAGATACAGGAGCAGGAAAGCCAACTGGCAGAGGAGCGGGGAAGGCAGCAGGCGCTGCGCGTGAGATTGTCGCGCCTGGAAGATGCGCTTAGAGAGGATTCTCAGCAAAGGGAAAGGCTGGTCGCTCAGCTCTCTCAGCAAGAGCGGGAGCTCGACCGGCTGAACCAGGAGACGGGCTGGCACCGGTCCAGCGTGGAGCAAAAAAGGCAAGAGCTACGTTCATTGGACAGCAAAGAGGCAGAGCTCAACGCTGAGCTGGAGGGGCAAGCCCAGCGCCTTGCTCAAGCCCAAGTGGCCATAGAGGCCCTGCAGAGCAAAGCCAACCAGGTAGAGCTTGCGCCGTTGCGGGAAGCCCTGGCCGGCGTCCAATTACACCTGGCGGTGGCACAACGGGACAGGGCTAATCAGTCCACCGCCCTGGAAGGGCAGAGACAAACCGTAGGCCGCCTGGAGGAGCAGTTGGCGGCCAAGAGCGAGAGGCAGGGTCAACTGGAGACGCAAAGCGCCGCCACGCAACTGGCTATCAAAGATGACCAAAGGCGTCTGAGGGAACTGGGGGAGCTGATCGCCGGACTGGAGGCTCGCACCCGCTCGGCGGAGGTTGAGCTGGCGAGGCTGGAGGATGACCTGGTGGCTCTGGGCAAAGAGGAGAACGACATCCGAACGCACCTGCTCGAGGCCGAGCTAGCCCACAGCCAGGCGGCGATGGAGGTACAGCGGCAGCGCAATGACCTGGTGAGCCTGCATCGCCAGTTGCAGATGGAAGCGGAACTGTGGGGCGTCGGCGAGGAGACGGGTGAGACCATGGAGCTACCTGACGACTATTCTTGGCCCAAGCAGCTCCGGCTGCAGTTGCCAGGCCTCCAGGGGGTGGCGGGCTCGATGCCCCCCCAGGCCGCGGCGGCGCCGGAGAATCTGAGGCGGCGCATCGACCACTTGAGGAAGCAGGTGACGTCGTTGGGGGCGATCAACCCCGATGCCGTGGCCGAGTACGAGGAGACTCTGGGGCGCTATACCTTCCTGACGGCACAGGTTCAGGACCTGCAACAGGCGGCGCGCTCTCTGCGGACGGTTATCGCCGAGCTGGACACCCTAATGCAAAGGCGCTTTGAGGAGACCTTTGCGGCGGTAGCGGAGGAGTTCAAGCGCTGTTTCATTACCCTCTTTAACGGCGGCACGGCCAAGTTGGTGCTGACGGACCCGGGAGAGCCCATGAGCACCGGGATCGAAATCATCGCCCAGCCCCCCGGCAAGCGTTTGCAAAGCCTGGCCCTTTTGTCGGGCGGTGAACGGGCTTTGACGGCGGCGGCATTGCTGTTCGCCATCCTGACCGTAAACCCCACCCCTTTCTGTTTCCTGGACGAGGTGGATGCCGCATTGGACGAGGCCAATGTGGGGCGGTTCTGCGACGTGCTGCGGGACCTCTCTCGACGCACCCAGTTCATCATCATCACCCACAACCGTGCTACTATGGAGATCGCCGACGCCATGTACGGCGTATCCCTGGGCGACGATGGCGTCTCCAGGGTGATCTCGCTGCAACTCGAGAGCCACCGGGCCTCCTCGCCACCGGTGCTGGAGGCCCAGTCCGCGGGGATGGGATGAATGCGCGTGCTCATGCTTTCTTGGGAGTACCCGCCGCATGTGGTGGGTGGGTTGGGCCAACACGTGGCCGAGTTGACGCCAGCCCTCAGCGAGGAGGGGGTGGAGATACACCTGATCACACCCCGCTGGGCAGGTGGAAGCCCCCAGGAGTCGCTGGGCGACGGCATGGTCCATCGAGTTGACCCGCCGGACCCCACTGGCCTGGATATCCTCACTGTTGCCCAGCGCACGAACTGGTCGCTGGAGGAGCGCGGGCATGCGTTAATGGAAAAAGCCGGATCCTTTGACCTGATCCACGCCCACGACTGGTTGGTGGCCTTTGCCGCGTGCGCCCTGAAGCACCAGCACCGCGTCCCCTTGGTGGCCACCATCCATGCCACCGAGCACGGCCGCTGCCGGGGCAATCCCTGCGGCGAGATGTCCGCGGCCATCCACAACACCGAGTGGTGGCTCACCTACGAGGCCTGGCGAGTCATTTGCTGTTCTGGCTTCATGGCCAACGAGGTGGCCCGGATCTTCCGAACGCCACTGGACAAGATCGACGTCATCCCCAATGGGGTGGAGGTGAGACGCTTCGATTGCTTGGAAGGCCAGGACCTCTCGCGATTCCGCCAGCGCTACGCCTTGCCGGAGGAGAAGATCGTCTACTACGTGGGCCGGTTGGTGCACGAGAAGGGTGTCGGCGTGCTGGTGGAGGCCATGCCCAGGGTTTTGCGATCCTTTCCCCTGGCCAAGTTCGTGGTGGCGGGCACCGGAAGTCAGGATAGCGAGCTTCGCGCCCGGGCCGACGCCCTGGGGCTGGGCGACAAGGTCCTCTTCACCGGCTTCATATCCGATGAAGATCGCGATCGGCTGTTCAAGGTAGCCGACGTGGCCGTGTTCCCCAGCCTATACGAGCCCTTCGGCATAGTGGCGCTGGAGGCCATGGCAGCCAAGACCCCAGTGGTGATCTCCGAGGTGGGCGGCCTGGCAGAGGTGGTGGAGCACGGGGAGACCGGGCTGCGGGTATATCCCGATAACCCCGATTCCCTGGCCTGGGGCATCGTGCACGCCTTGACGGAGCCCTATTGGGCCCGGGTCCGGGCCGAGAAGGCCTATGCCAAAGTAGCGAAGGAGTATAACTGGCCCTACATCGCGGCTCGCACCGCCCAGGTGTACTCCCGGGTGGTGCGGGAACGGGAGTCCGTGCAATGGAACCAAGGGTAGTCGGGATAGTCTACAACCAGCGCCTGCGGGAGGCGTTGCCTTTGGCCCGAAGGCTGGCGGGCTACCTGGAGTCCAACTCCTGCCAGCCCTGGCTGGGAGCGGCCCGGGAGATCGACCAATATAGAGAACAGGCTGCTTCATCCGCTATGATTATCTCTCTGGGCGGCGACGGCACGCTCTTGCGAGTGGCCCGCCTGGCCGCCCCTGTCGGCGCCTTGATCGTCGGCGTCAACCTGGGCCAACTGGGATTTCTCACCGAGGCGGGCCCTGAGGACGTGCTGGCTAAACTGCCGCGGTTTCTGGCCGGAGAGCACTGGGTAGAGGAACGGCTGCTCTTGCAGGTGGCGCCGGGCAAGTGGATGGAGCGGCAGTTGGGTGGGCCCCCGGTAGGCCCTGGCGAGCCGCTTTTGGCACTTAACGACGTGGTCGTGAGCCGCGGCACACTCACCCGGGCCATGCGCATCGAGACTAAGGTGGATGGCGACCACCTGACGACGTATGTGGCCGACGGGGTCATCGTGGCCACGCCCACTGGATCCACCGCCTACTCGCTGGCCGTGGGCGGCCCCATACTCCAGCCGGCACTCAAGAGCCTCCTGTTGACGCCCATCGCTCCGCACCTGGCCATCGTTCGCTCCCTGGTGCTGCCACCTACGTGCACGATCCAGATGCAGGTGTTCGCCGACCAAAACGCCTCGCTCTCCATTGACGGCCAGGTGGATTTTGCCCTGCACCACCGGGACGTAGTGGAGGTATCCGCCAGCTCCCACGTAGCTCGATTCGCCCGGCTGCAGCCGCGGTCGTATTTCGCGCGGACCATCACGGAAAAGCTTGGCACCCACATCCTGAGGGAGGTCACCTAGCGACTACGCCGGCTGAGGTAGTAAAATGCTGGTCGAGCTTACGATCTCGGACTTCGCCATCATCGATCACCTGAAGCTGGAACTGGCTCCCGGCTTCAATGTGCTCACCGGGGAGACCGGTGCGGGCAAATCTATCATCATTGACGCCCTGGGCACGCTTTTGGGGCAAAAGACGAGCGCCGAAGCGGTGCGCTCTGGGGCGGCGCAGGCCCGGGTGGAAGGCGTGTTCGCGGGCTCGGCTGCGGTCGGTGAGCCAGATGGCAAGGCGTTGGGCCCGATATTGCGGGAATACGGTCTGGAGACGGAGGGGGGAACCCTGATCCTGTCCCGGGAGATCAACCGCAGCGGCCGGAGCATTGGCCGGGTGAACGGCCGGGCCGTGCCGGTCAATGTCCTGCAGCAGATCGGCAGCCTCCTGGTGGACATCCACGGCCAGAGCGAGCACCTGTCCTTGTTGCGGGTGTCCGAGCACCTGGAGTACCTGGATCGCTTCGCCGGCCTGGAGGCGGAGAGGGCACAACTGGCGGGGCTGGTAACAGCCCTGAGGCGGACGAGAAGAGAACTCCACGCCCTGATTGCCGACGAGCGGGAACTGGCACGGCGGGTGGACCTGTTGCGTTACCAGATCGACGAGATCAAGGCGGCATCGCTGAGGCCGGGCGAAGAAGAGGAGCTGGAACGAGAGAGGACCCTGCTCAATAACGCCGAACGGCTTACCCAGCTCTCGGGGGCGGGCTACGAGGCCTTGTACGAGGGCGGTGAGCGGCAGCGCCCGGTCCTGGATCTCTTAGCGGAGATCCAGGGTTACCTGGCGGGGCTGGCGAAGCTGGACCCACGGTTGCAACCTCAGGTCGGGGCAGTGGAGGAGACATCATACCAGCTTTCCGAGATAGCGCGGCAATTGCGGGCGTATCGCGACGGCGTGGAGTACAACCCTGCCCGGCTGGAGCAAGTGGAAGAGCGCCTGGACCTGCTCCACAATCTGAGGCGGAAATACGGCGCCACGTTGGCCGAGGTGGCCGCGTTTGCGGCCAGGGCCGAGAGGGAGCTGGAGACCATCTCGCACCGGGAGGAACGCCAGGCCCAGCTCGCGGGCCAGGAGGCTCTTCTGCTCACCCAGATTGGGGAACTGGCCGGGCGGCTGTCGGCCGTTCGGGGCCAAGCCGCCCGTAAGCTGGAGAGCTCCGTCGGTGAAGAACTGACGCAACTCTCCATGCCCCAGGCCTGCTTTCAGGTCGTGATCCGGCAGGAGGAAGGGAACGAGAATGATGGATTAAGGGTTAATGGCATAGGAGATGAGAGCTCCAGCATCTCCGCCACCGGCCCCAATCCTTTATCCCCTGGTCGTTACTATTCCTTTGACTCCACCGGCATCGACCGGGTGGAGTTCTACATCTCGCCGAACCCCGGCGAGCCCCCCAAGCCCCTGGCTAAGATCGCTTCGGGCGGCGAGACCTCGCGGCTGATGCTGGCCTTGAGGTCGGTGCTCTCGGGCGTGGACCGGGTGCCCACGCTCGTCTTCGACGAGATCGACGTGGGCATCGGGGGCCGGGGAGGCCAGGTGGTGGGGGAAAAGCTATTCGACCTCTCTGATCGTCACCAGGTAGTGTGCATAACCCATCTGCCCCAGATCGCCTCTTTTGGCGACGGGCATTTCAGCATCACCAAGGAGATCGTATCCGGGCGCACGGTGACCAGGGTCCGGCGGGTGGAGGGGCAGGAGCGGTTGGAGGAATTGGCGCTAATGCTGGGGGCAGCCGGCGAGCACGCTCGTCGGAGCGCGGAGGAGTTGTTAAACGTGGCCTTGGGTTGGAAACAGAGGCGCGCAAGGGGGTAAGCCATGGCCGCCATCACGCCCGGGCTGGAGCCCTTTCTTTTCCAACGAGGCAGGGTGGGGTGCCTGTTGGTACATGGCTTCATGGGTACGCCGTGGGAGATGTTGGAGCTGGGCCAATACCTAGCCGATCGCCAGGTCACTGCCCTGGGCATCCGTCTGGAGGGGCATGCCACCAGGGTGCAGGACCTGGCGCGCACCGACTGGCACGATTGGTGGCAGAGCGCCCGGGCCGGCCTCTCGGAGATATGGGGGCTTTGCGATCAGGTCTTCGTGGCCGGGCAATCCATGGGAGGGGACCTGGCCTTGCACCTGGCAGCCCACTATCCGGTGGACGCCGTGGCAGCGCTGGGCGCGCCCATTCGACTCCAAAACCCGCTGATCAGGCTGGTCCGTCCGGCGAAATACCTTGTCCCGTACGTGAACAGCACCGAGGACATCCACAACGCGGTGGCCAAAGCCCGACAGCCGAGCTACCGGCAGATACCCTTGCGCTCTCTAGAGAGCCTAACCGATCTTCTCCGCCACCTGGAGGATGACCTGGGCGAGGTGCGGGTCCCGGCTCTTCTGATCCAGTCCAGGCTGGATCGGCTGGTGCCTCCCAGTAACGCCTTGTACATCTTCGACCGCATCAGCTCCGCCGATAAAAGGCTGGTCTGGCTGGAGCGTGGCGGCCACGTAGTCACCGTGGACTACGATAAGTCCATCGTCTTTGATGAGATCTATCACTTTATAGCCCAGCACGCTGGGCTCTAAGAGGAGATAGCCATGGGGATACTGGATAGGCTGGCCTCGGTACTCAGCGGCAAGTCCGCGGCGGGACACGACGAAAATGTCTACTGGCTCTACGTGCAGTGCTCGGCCTGCGGCGAGAAGATCAAGGTGCGCGTGAACCTCACCAGCGACCTGCTGCAGAACTACGACGAGGCGGGGGGTATCTCGGGATACGAGCTGCACAAGGAGATACTGGGCCAGCGGTGTTTCAAGCTCATCTACGCCCACCTGACTTTCGACCGCCAGCGCAAAGTCACCGGCCACGAGATCCTGGGGGCCAGGTTACTGACCCGGCAGGAATTCGAGTAGGCGGACTGAGGTGGGTGACCAGTAGGGGAGGCGCTTCTAATTGGGTCGGATCATCGGCCAGCAAGAGCTCTCGGAATTGCGGCGCAGGTGGGGCCAGGAAGGCAAAGTGGTGGTATTCACCAATGGCTGCTTTGACCTCCTGCATGTGGGCCATGTGCGCTACTTGGCCCAGGCGCGGCAGTTCGGCGATGTGTTGGTGGTGGGGGTGAACAGCGATGTCTCCGCCCGAGGGATCAAGGGCAAGAAGCGGGCGCTGGTGCCGGAGCAGGAACGGGCGGGGGTGGTGGCGGCTCTGGCTGCGGTGGATTTCGTGGTGCTCTTCCGCGAGAGGACGGCGGAGGGTCTGGTGGCCGACCTCCGCCCTGAGGTGTACGTTAAAGGCGGGGACTACACCGACGCTGGCGGTAAGGTCGCGCCGGAGGCAGAGATCGTGGAGGGCTACGGTGGGAAAGTTGTCATCTTGCCCTATGTTCCAGGTCATTCCACCTCGGAGCTGATCGCCACCATTGTCAGGGGCTACCGGGGCGATAAATAGCCTGTATCTCGGGGCCTAAGCGCGGCGGCGAGCCGCGCCTGTTTGTTTCTGGGGTTCGAATTCGCGATCAGAGAAGATTCGAGTGCGCGAGCGCATAGCCAGATCGGCTTCCATTATCTCCCTGGGCAACCTGGCCAGCCGTCTTCTGGGCCTGGTGCGGGATCAACTCATCGCCGCCATCTTCGGCCGGGGGGCGGCCACGGATGTCTTTGTGGTGGCATCTCAGGTCTCGACCGCCCTGTATGACCTCCTGGTGGGAAACGCCCTCTCCTCGGCCCTGGTGCCGGTGTTCTCCGAACGGGTGGGCGACCCAGATCGCCGGCGGCTCTGGCGCCTGGTATCCAGCGTGCTGAACCTGGCCCTGGCGGTCACGGCCGTTGGCGTAGCCCTGCTGGTGGCCCTGGCGCCCTGGGTGGTGGAGATAGTGGGAGGCGGCTTTTCAGCGGAGGTCAAAGCCCTGGCACTGGGGCCGACTCGCATCGCCTTGCTGGCGGTGGTGGCCATGGCGGCGGCGGCGGTGTTCACGGCGGCCTTGTATGCCTTCCAGGAGTTCACCTTTCCGTCTTTCTCCGCCGCCGTGTTCAACCTGGGGATCATCGTGAGCGCCATCCTATTCCACGACCGCCTGGAAGTGAACAGCTTGGCCCTGGGCATGGCCCTGGGAGCCCTGGCTCAGGTGGCCCTGCAGGCCCCACCTCTTTTGGGGCGGCGGTACCGCTACAGTTTCCACCTGGATCTGCTGGACCCTGAGATGCGGCGTATCCTGAGGCTCTATGCACCGGTGATGGCCGGGCTGGTGGTCTCCACCACTGGGATCATCATCGATCGTAACCTGGCCTCGCGCACCGGCGAGGGCAGCATCGCCGCCATGAACTTCGCCACGCGGCTGATCCAGCTTCCCCTGGGACTCGTGTCCACCGCCATCGCCAGCGCTACGCTGCCCATCCTGTCCCAGGTGGCTGGCGACCTGGAGGGATTCAAGCGCGCCTTGGCCGGGGGACTGAAGCTGATCGTGTTCTTGATCCTGCCGGCCACGGTGGGCCTGGCGGTCCTGGCCATGCCGGTGATAGCGGTGCTGTTTCAGCACGGTGCTTTCCGGGCCCAGGATACGGCGGTGACTGCCAGTGCCTTGCTCCTCTATCTGCCCGGGCTGCCCTTTGCCGCGGTGGATCAACTATTCATCTTCGCGTATTATGCGCGGAAAAACACTCTGACCCCGGTCCTGGTCGGCGTTTGCGCCATCGGGATGTACCTGGTCACCGCCCTGGCCCTCATCGGGCCTTATGGGATGAGAGGGCTGGTCGTCGCCAATTCAGTGCAATGGACTTTCCATGCCCTGGTGTTAGGTTTTTTCCTTTGGCGCAGCGTCCAGGGACTTCGGGGCCAGCGGCTTTTCTCCACCACGGCTAAGGCAATTTTGGCCGGTGCCGCCATGGCCCTGGCCTCTTATTTAGGGATCCACTTACTAGCGGGCATTTTCGGCTCTGGCGGGCTGGTCGAACAACTGGGCCTGGTGTTAGCCGCCGGGAGCCTAGGCCTGGGGGTTTACGTTTTGGCAATGAGGGCTTTGGGGGTGGAAGAGGCTCTACTTATCTGGAGCCTTTTCCGAAGAAAGGCGCAAGGCTGACGGTCGATGCCGACTCCTGCAAGGACCTATTTCGGGCTGGATCTCACGTTCCCCGGCAGGCGGCCAGCCACCTGGGCAGTGCTGGATGATGGGCCCGGTGTGGTGGCCGTGGGGGGCTCCTGGGCTGACCAGGAGATAGTGGAACAAGTCAAAGGGTTTTCGCCGGAGGTGGTGGCCATCGACGCTCCTCTGACCTTCCCCCTTGGGTTGGATTGCCTGGAGGAATCGTGCCCGTGCCAGGCCGCTTCGTCCCTGAAGGGTCGGCAGTGCGAGCGTGCCCTGGCCCGCCTGGGGATCGGTTGCTATTTTACGACCAAGAGGTCTATCATCAAGCCCATGGTCTATCGGGGCATGGGGCTGAAGAGGGCGCTGGAAGGACGGGGCTACTGCGTGATCGAGGTGTACCCCCATGCCAGCAAGGTGCGACTGTTCGGCCACCGCATGCCCAGGAAGAAGGCCAGCCGGGCGTGTCGCGCGGTCCTCCAAGGCCTTCTGGGGTCACTGATCCCGAACCTGGCGGCCTATGCCCAGGGCCGGATTCTCGGCCATGACGAGCTGGACAGCCTCCTGGCAGCCCACACCGCCTGGCTTTACGGCCACGGGAAGGCGGAAGCCATAGGCGAACCTCAGGAAGGGCTGATACACTTGCCGGTTTGAGACCCGCCTATATGTTCGCTCCTCCAAAGATGACAGGGCGATCGGACTCCGGGCGCAAACCGGGAGGTCGTTGCCCTTGACATTTCACCTCTCCTAAGATATTATAGACTTAACACGGGTTGGCAACGACGCACCGTCACCCCAACCCTGAGAGGATCCCAGGAAAAACCCAATACAGGGCGGTATGGTTGTATTTTCCAGATCCTGGCCATGGCCAACGAATCTCCCTCCCAGCCCAAGCGCGACGACCGTTTGTCACCATAGTGCCGTGAAAGACTATAACCTGTGCAGCCTTTGAGAAGCTTTTCTGCAGAATTAGAAGTTTACCCCTGGTCGTCTTTGCCAGAATTTCTAGGAACCGAAAAAAAGAGAAATCTGCGACGAGGAAATTGTTCTTGGCCTTTTTCCCTCAAGAAAAACACCGAGAGTTTGTTTTATGACCAGGTCGACTATGCCAAAAAGTCAGAAGCGATGGAACGCTTGGTTCTAGAGTAAGAAAAACGGCGGGTGTCAAGCTAAGAGGGCTGGAAAGTGTATTCGGTAAAAGACACCTGGAAGGTGAACTCGGTAAGGAGGAAAAAGATGCGCAAGCTCGTGTTTTTGGCCCTGGTGGTGGCCCTGATCGCCTCTCTGGGGGTTGCCTGCGGCCCAGTAGCCGCGCCGACGCCCACTGTTAAAAGGGTCCTCGTCGGCTTCACTGCCTCACAGACCGGCAAACTCAACAAAGAATCCAAGGAGCAAATCCAGGGATTGCAGCTCTGGCTGGAAGATGTGAAAAAAGCCGGCGGCATCAAGCTCAAGGACGGCACAATGTTGATGCCGGAGATCAAGTTCTACGATGACGAGAGCTTGACCGATCGCGTCCAGGCTTTGTACACCAAACTCATCACCGAAGACAAGGTGGACTTTCTGATCAGCCCCTACAGCAGCGGCTTGACGCAAACCGCCGCGGTGGTCGCGGAGCAGTACGGCAAGGTCATGATCACCACCGGCGCTGCGTCGGACACGACGATGGAGCAAGGCTTTAAGACTATCTTTCAGATCTATACTCCAGCCAGCCGCTATCTGACTGGGGCCGTGGACCTCCTGCAGAAACTTGACCCCACGGCGAAGAAGATTGCCTTCGTCTATGAGAAGGAGCGGTTCTCTACCGATGTGACAACCTTCGCCCAGAAGTACGCCAAGGAAAAGGGGTTCGACATCGTTCTCTTTGAAGGGTATGATACCGCCACAACGGACTTTGCCCCCTTCATCAACAAAATCATGCCCCCCAAGCCGGATGCGATTATGGGCGGTGGACACTTTACAGACGGCACTACCTTCGCCAAACAACTGTACGAGAAGAAGGTGCCAGTCAAGTTTGTGGCTATCTTGGTGGCTCCGCCCGAACCCGCGTTCGTAGAAATCGGGGACGCGGCGCAATACGTCGTCGGCCCGAGTCAGTGGGAGCCGCTGGCGCGCTACAGTCCCGAATCGGCGAAAGCAGCCGGACTGCCGTGGTATGGCATTGGCGTCGCGGATTTCACCTCGGCCTACAAGACCAAGTACGGCTACGAACCGTCCTATCACTCCGCCGGCGGATACGCCGCGGGGTTGATCTTCCAGAAGGGGCTTGAGGAAGCCGACAGCGTTGACGCCGAAAAGGTGAAGACGGCTCTCGACAGGTTGGATCTCTTGACCTTCTTCGGTCACATCAAGTTCGATACCGCCGCTAAGACCCACGGCAAGCAGATCGGGCACGAGATGGTCTATGTCCAGTGGCAAAAGGATGCCGCCGGCAAACTGGTTAAGCCGGTCGTGTGGCCACTGGAAGGCAAGTCCGCGGACGCTCAGCTCCGCAAGCAGTAACGCTTGCGTAGAGCAAGGGAGCAGGGGAGCAAGGGAGCGGTGGGGCAGATGAGGAAGGGAGATCTTTCTCTTCTGCACCTCCTCACCCTTGCACCTCTGCCCCGTTCACCCCAGCACCTCTCTCTTATTTTGTCCACATAAAGGCGACGATGAACATCGATGCGCTCGTACCTTCGTCCATTGACGGATTGATGCTCGGGTTTGTCTACGGGCTGGCGGCGATGGGGTTGACGCTGATCTTTGGCGTGATGCGCGTGATCAATCTGGCGCACGGTCCGGTGATCGCCCTGGGAATGTTTGCGGTTTATCTGATCGGCACCCAGTTCGGGGTCAATCCCTACCTGGGCCTGATCGCAGTGCTCGTCCTCGGACTCGTGCTGGGGATCGTGATGTACTTTGTAGCGGTCCACCGCGTGATCAACGCTCCGGAATTGACAACTCTCCTCGCGACCTTTTCCGTCAACCTGATGATTATCGGTTTAGGGACGGTGGTATTTACCACGACCCCGCGCGCGATTGACATGGATCTGGGCGCGTTTCGAACGGGCGCCATCACGATTCTCGGCACCAAAGTGGTAGCCGTCCTGATCGCGATTGCCGTGACGGTGGGCCTCTATCTCTTCCTCTATCGTACCCGCGTGGGAAAATCCATTCGCGCCGTCGCCAACAATCGCGCGGCAGCGGAACTGATGGGCATTAACACAACCGGCGTGCTTGCGTTAAGTTTCGGAATTGGAATCATGTTGGCGATGACCTCGGGAGGGCTGATCGCTACACTGTTCTCATTCACGATCCTCGCTGGCGGGGTGTACGAACTCAAGAGTTTTGTGATCGTCGTGCTGGGTGGATTGGGGAATCCGACCGGCGCGCTGGTGGGGGGAATTGTGCTCGGCTTGCTCGAAGGCTTGACGACAATATTTATGCCCGTCGGATGGGTTCCGATTATCGAGTACGGGGTTTTCGTTTTGATCCTGCTGATTCGCCCCACTGGCCTCTTTGGAGCGCGCTAGAATGAAGAGAACATGGCCGCAATCCTTCTTGTGGCTCACTCTGCTCATCATAGTGGCAATTGCCCTGATCCCCATCCTCATCGATTCAGCCTCGTTGCGGGAAGACTTGTTCTTAACCCTGATGCTGGTCATCCTCGCCTCCAGCATTAACATCATAATGGGCTACACCGGCTACGTCAGTTTCGGACATATTGTGTTCTTTGGGTTAGGGGGCTACTTTGCCTTCTTCCTGATGCTGAACTATCAGGTTCATTTCGTCCTCGCTGCGTTGGCGAGCGGGGTCGGCGCCAGCGTGTTTGCATTTCTTCTCGGCATCCCCGTTCTGCGCCTGCGCGGAGCGTACTTTGCGCTGGCGACGATCGGGATCAACGAAGCCGTCCGCTCCTTCGTCACCAACTTTGAACCCTTTGGCGGTGCGGTTGGGATGTTCTTCAACTATGCGGTGTACGATGCCTACGGCGGAGCCAGGAACGCGTTGTGGTTCGCCTATTACGCGATCGTGGCCGTGGCTTTGGTGACCGTCGCCGCGAGCTTCCTGATAAAAAAGTCGAAATTTGGACTGGGGTTGATGGCGATCCGCGAAGATCAAGATACGGCGCAGGTTTTAGGCATCGATCCGACCCGTTATAAAGTGCTCGCCTATACCTGCTCCGCGTTCTTTCCCGCCCTGGCGGGCGCGATATTCTTCTTTAAGAATGGCATCATCGAGCCGGGACCCGCGTTTGCGTTGCTCCGGTCGATTGAGGGACTGGTTATGGTGATGCTGGGCGGGTACGGCACGGTCACCGGCCCCATCGTGGGCGCGGTGGTGTACGAGCGCCTGCGCGCGTTTCTGATTACTAATCCAAATTTTAGTTCGCTGCACCTGTTCATTGCGGGACTCTTGTTGCTCGTCATCGTGCTATTTGTAACCGCCGGGGTGGTTGGCTGGCTGCGGCAACGGGTGCCGCTGCTGAGGAGGTATCTGGAGTGATCCTCGATGTCCAAAATATCAGCAAACGCTTTGGGGGCCTCCTTGCCCTGAATAGGGTCTCGCTCTCGGTCCAAGAGGGCGAAATCCTCGGCATCATCGGCCCCAATGGCGCGGGCAAGACCACCCTGTTTAACGTCATCAATGGCGTGTATCCTCCGCAAAATGGCCAGGTGACGTTTCGCGGCGAAAATATTACCGGGCTGCCCCCTTTCGCGATTGCCCAGCGGGGAATTGCCCGCACACATCAGATCGTCCGACCGCTGAGCGAGTTATCGGTGAAGGAGAACGTGACCGTCGGTGCCTGCTTTGGACGCGAGCATCTGGCGTTGGGTGCGGCGGCGCGCGTCGCGGATGAAGTGTTAGAGTTCGTCGGGATGGCCGACAAGCGCGATATGCTCGCCAGCAAACTGAACGTGGCTCAGAAAAAGCGGCTGGAAATGGCGCGCGCGCTGGCCTCCCGCCCTCTCCTCATCCTGTTAGACGAAGTGCTGGCGGGGCTGAATCCCCACGAGGTCACGGACGTGTTGGGGCTGATCCGGAAAATCCGCGAGCAAGGCGTTACGGTCATCATAATCGAGCATTTGATGCACGCGGTGATGAACCTGTCCGATCGCGTCGTCGTGCTCGACTATGGCGCAAAAATTGCGGAAGGTACGCCGCAAGTCGTGTCGAACGATCCGAAAGTCATCGAAGCCTACCTGGGCGACCCCAAAGCGGCTGAGCGTTTGCTGGAGGGATCCACATGATCGCCATGGACGTGAAGGAGATCGAATCGGGCTATGGCGAAGTCCAGATCCTATGGGGAGTCTCTTTGCAACTTCAAGAGGGTCACTTGACGACGCTGGTGGGCTCCAACGGCAGTGGGAAGACCACTTTGCTTCGGACAGTAATGGGGCTCATCCCGGCATGGAAGGGCACAGTGAATTTTGACGGCCAGGACGTTACGCGGCTTTCGCCCCACACCAGAGCCCAGATGGGGCTGGTGATGATTCCGGAAGGGCGTCAACTGTTCACCGACCTGACGGTGATGGAGAATCTGGAGATGGGGGCGACGCCGGGACGGGCGCGGGCCGGGTTTCAGCGCAATGTGGAGTGGATCTTCGATTTGTTCCCGCGCCTGGAGGAACGGGTGCGGCAGGTGGCGGGCACATTAAGCGGCGGTGAACAGCAAATGCTGGCCATCGCGCGGGGCTTGATGAGCAATCCTCAGATCCTGATGCTCGACGAACCGTCTCTGGGCCTTTCGCCGCTGCTGGTGCTGAACCTGTTCGAGGTGATCCGCCGCCTCAAAGAGCAAGGGCACACTATGCTGTTGGTGGAGCAAAATGTGCAGATGGCGCTGGCGGTGAGCGATTACGCTTACGTCCTCAGCAACGGGCGGATCGAAATTGAGGGTGAGGCGAAAAGGGTTCGCGAAATGGAGAGTGTCCGCAAAGCGTACTTGGGGCTGTAATGAGACGCGGAGACGTGGAGATAGGCAGAGGAGAAAACACAGGCGCGCTGAGCGCGCCTGTGTTTTCTCGGACAAGCGAACTCGCAGTGGTGAGCAGCAGATGCTGGCCATAGGCCGGGGGCTCATGACCCGCCCCAAGCTTATGCTCCTTGACGAGCCCTCCTTGGGCCTGGCCCCGATCTTGGTCAAGGAGATCTTCCAGATCCTGGGCAAGATCAAAGGCGAGGGCGTCACCGTGCTTATTGTGGAGCAGAACGTCTCCCTGATCCTGCAGATGGCCGATCGGGCCTACGTCCTGGAAAACGGGCGAGTGACGCTGGAGGGGGTGGGGAGAGAGCTGTTGAACAACGAGCACGTGAAGGTGGCGTATCTCGGAGCCTGAGGGACGAGCGTTTGACATCGTGACGAAGCCAGAGGTCTTGCGACTCTCTGGCTTCGTTGTCAGTATCATAACCAGCGGGCTTTGGCAGGACCGAGACCGCTAGACGTTGACGCCTGCCAAGATGGCCGCCCCTCGCTCCACCTCTAGCTCTTTCCTGCTGAAGGTGAGCCTATCCTCGGTATGGTCCACCATGATGGTGTCGCCGCTCTTGAACTCCCCGGACAAGAGGCTCTTGGCCAGGGGGTTCTCTACGGTGCGCTGGATAACCCGCTTCAGGGGGCGGGCGCCGAACTGGGGATCGTAGCCCTCCTTGGCCAGCCATTCCTTGGCTGCCGGCGAGAGCTCGATGTTCAGCCCATGCTCGGTGATCCGCTGGGCTACTTTTTTCACCTCCAGGTCCACGATGCGCAAGAGCTCCTCTTGCGTCAAGGCCTGGAAGATGATGATCTCATCCACCCGGTTCAGGAACTCGGGCCGGAAGGTGCGCCTGAGATCGACCTCGATGTCTTTCCGCGTCCGGCGGCGCTCCTCTTTGGTCTCGCTGCCGGTTCGGAAGCCCAGGCCCCCCCGCCCTTGCAGGTACTGGGTGCCGATGTTGGAGGTCATGATGACCACAGTGTTGCGGAAATCCACGGTGTGGCCCTGGCCATCGGTGAGCCGGCCATCGTCTAGGATCTGTAGCAAGGTGTTCCAGACGTCGGGATGGGCCTTTTCGATCTCGTCGAACAGCACCACCTGATAGGGCCTGCGCCGCACCGCTTCGGTGAGCTGGCCACCTTCCTCGAAGCCGACGTAACCCGGCGGGGAGCCGATGAGCCGGGCCACGGTGTGACGCTCGCCGTACTCGGACATGTCGATGCGGATTAAATTGTCCTCCTCGTCGAAGAGAAACCCTGCCAGGGCCTTGGCCAGCTCGGTTTTCCCCACCCCGGTAGGTCCCAGGAAAATGAAGGAGCCGATGGGCCGCTTGGGGTCCTTGAGGCCCGACCGCCCCCGGCGAATAGCGTCGGAAACGGCACCGATGGCCTCCTCCTGGCCGATGACCCGCTCGTGCAGGCGCTCCTCCATGTGCAAGAGCTTTTCGGCCTCGGTCTCCTGGAGCCGGGTGACCGGGATGCCCGTCCACTTGGCCACGATCTGGGCGATATCCTCCACGTCGACCTCATCATCCAGGTTCCGGCCTTTCTCCCAGGCGTCCTTGGCGGCCTGGAAATCCTTTTGAAGGGCCAGACACTGGGCCTTCAGGATCGCCGCTCGCTCGTAATCCCGGGCCTGCCCGGCGGCCTCCTCCTCGGCCTCCATCTGGCGCAGCCGGTCCTCTTTCTCTCGGAGGTCCGGGGGGAGGCTCACCAATGCCAGGTGCAGCTTGGAGCCAGCCTCGTCGATGAGGTCGATGGCCTTGTCCGGCAGATAGCGGTCGGTGATGTAGCGATGGGATAGCTGGGCCGCCGCCCAAAGCGCCTGATCGGAGATTTTTACCTTGTGGTGGGCCTCGTACCGGGGACGCAACCCCTTGAGCATCTCCACCGCCTCCTCCAGCGAGGGCTCGTCCACGGTGATGGGCTGGAAACGACGCTCCAGGGCACTGGACTTCTCGATACGCCGGTACTCAGAGGTGGTGGTGGCGCCCACGCACTGCAACTCCCCTTTGGCCAGGGCCGGTTTTAGCATGTTCGAGGCGTCGATGGCCCCCTCAGCGGCGCCGGCGCCCACCAGCGTGTGCAGCTCATCGATGAACAGGATTATCTCGCCCTTGGCCCTCATGATCTCGTCCATGACCGCCTTCAGGCGCTCCTCGAACTCGCCGCGAAACTTGGAGCCCGCCACCAGGGCCCCCAGGTCCAGGGCGATGACGCGCTTGCCGCGGAGGGTCTCGGGGACGTCCCCGGCCGCTATCTTCTGGGCTAGGCCCTCCACAATGGCGGTTTTGCCCACCCCGGCGTCGCCGATGAGCACCGGATTGTTCTTGGTACGACGCCCCAGGACCTGGACGACGCGCATGACCACATCGTCCCGGCCGATGACGGGGTCCAGTTTACTTTCCTTGGCCAGGGCGGTGAGGTCACGGCTGTATTTCTCCAGGACCCGGTACTTGCTCTCGGCCCGCTGGTCCGTGGCCTTCTGGGTGCCGCGGATGTCCTTTAAGGCCAGGAGGACCTTCTGGTCGTCCACGCCGAAATCCCGGAGGATGCGGGCAGAGGGGCTGTTCTTCTCGTTGATGATGGCCAGAAGCAGGTGCTCGCAACCGATGACCGTGTCTCCCATGCGCTGGGACTCGCCGTCCGCCGCCCCCACCACGGCGTTCAGGCGAGGGGTGGCGTATACCTGGGGAGTGGGCATGGTATAGTGCACCTTGGGGAAGGCGATGAGCACGTCCTCCAGGCGGCGGCGCACCAGGCTCACGTCAACGCCGAGCTTACGTAATACTTCCCCGGCCGTGCCCTCGGACTGCTCCAGGAGGGCCAGGGTCAGGTGTTCCACGTCCAACTGCGTGTGGTTCATGCGTTGCATGATCTGATAGGCCCCGTGGAAGGCCTCTTGCGCACGTTCGGTAAG
>JACQYG010000366.1 GCA_016208345.1 Chloroflexota bacterium | reverse complement strand
TAAGGTTCAAACCCTTGACACGACTTAGAACATCTCGGCGGTGAGTGGAGGCTTTTTTCAGGAAAGTCTTCAATAGGATTTCAGGGAAAGGGACATCCTCCCTTTCCCTGAAAGTACCAGCCCAAGGCTAGCTCTCCTCTAGCTCTGGCCCAACGCCTGCAGGATGCCACGGATCAGGGCCAGCAACCGGGGCGTGGCCTGGGCCGCCGTGGCCAGCACTTCCTCATGGCCCAGTTCACCGTGACCACCGTGAGGCGGCTTTGGCACCATCGGCCCAGCCGGCTCGCCCGGGGATGGGATCATGTTGGAGATGCAGGAGATCCCCAGTACCCGCAGGTCGGCGTGCCGGGCCACTACCACCTCCGGCGCCGTGGACATGCCCACGGCGTCGGCCCCGATCAGGCGTAAGAATGCTACTTCGGCGGGCGTCTCATAGGAGGGTCCCGCCACCATCACGTAGACCCCCAGACGGAGCGGGATGCCGAGCTTCGCCGCCACGGCCAGGGCCACCTGGCGAAGCTCCCGGTCGTAGGGCTGGGCCATGTCGGGGAACCGAGGCCCCAGGCTCACGTCGTTAGGGCCTCGTAGGGGGTGATGCCCGGCCATGCCAGGCAGGTAGATATGATCGGCGATGAGCATCAGGTCGCCGGCTTCATAACCGCGGTTCAGCCCACCGGCAGCATTGGTGACGATGAGTATCTTGCACCCCAGGGCCCCCAGGACCCGTACCGGGAAGGTCACCTCCGGCATAGAGTAACCCTCGTAGAAGTGGACCCGGCCCTGCAGGACGGCCACGGTTTGGCCTTCCAATCGGCCAACTACCAGTTGGCCCTGGTGTCCCTGGACGCTGGTGCCCCGGAAGTGCGGTATGGACCGGTAGGGAATGCGGTCGGCATTCTCCACACTATCGGCCAGCTCCCCCAGGCCTGAGCCCAGGATCAGGCCAACTCGGGGTTTCTTCTTGGTTTGGGTCAAAACATATTGCATTGCCTGGGATATCTCGTGTTTGCCAAGTGTCTCGATCACAGGGAGTCTTCTCCTCACTCAAGAAGGTAGTGGGCACGATATCCGCCCTTCGGACTAAAAGGTTACGCGGCTCTCCTTCAACTCCTCTATCTCGTCCTCGGTCAAAGTACCTTTGGCCGCCAGTTTTCCAGCGGTGACGAAGCGGGCCAGGTAGGCATTCAGCATGGGCACCACCGCCTCCTGGTCCCGGATGGAGGCCCGTTGGAACTCCCGGGCCGAGGGGGTGGTCATGATCTTGGCTGTGAGCAACCCAGCAAACCGGCGCCTCAACACGGCGAATAGATGCCGCGTCATGCGCAAGGGATAGGTTAGCGGCACATCCACGCTGAAGCTGAAAACCCCCAGGGAGCTGTCCACGGTGGCATTGACCATGACCTGCTTTTTTTCGAGATCTAAGGACCTGATTTCCACCACCTGGAGTCGAATCCAATGGACGGTGAGGGCCTGGGCCATGGCCTTTTCCTCCTCGTCCAGCTCCAGAGGGACCAGGTAGCCAGGGTTCAAGGCATAGAAGCTGCCCTTGCCACGTTTGGGGAAATAGAAGAGATAGTCGCTGGGACGCCGGAAGTCGGCGCCAGAGAGCGCACCGGTTTCCAGGAGCCGGAAGCGACGGTCGTTGGCGAAGATATCCCGGTAGTCGTCAGGTGGATAGAACATTATCTGGGGCATCTCCACCAGCACCCGGGGCACCAGGCTTTCCACGAACACCTGGTCCTGGTGCATTTCGGTAAAGGCCTGGTAAGCGATGTCAGCGAAGGTCTCGTTGAGCTGGCGGACCAACTCGGCCTGCCTCTTCTCCTGGGGCTCGTAGGTCATCTGAAACTCACCCCTGGCCAGGTCCAGGGCTTTGAAGATGATGCTATCGCCGGCACGAAATCGCTTTTGCCGGTACCAGGGAGCCAGGTTGATGGGGGAGTGCAAGCCAGGTTCGGCTGGCGCTGCGGCGGTGAAGGCCGCCTCCCGGTCGGTCACCGTCAACCGTCGGCTGCCGTCGGGGAACCGGGGCACGAAGGGAGAGAGGCGCACCGCCGGGAATAGCACCCCCGCCTGGATCTCAGGCGGGTGCGGAGTGCAACGAACCGTGTAGCCCTGAAGAGCCTGCTCTACCAGGCGCCAACGGCCGTCTTCGTAGCGCACCGTGGACAATCGCCAGGTGAGGGCATTTCGGACACTCTGCCGGGGGCGAGCGGCCGCCAGCGGCACGAACTTCGAGACCTCTTCCGTGATCTGTGCCAGTTCCAGGGGCTCTTCTCGTTGGGAGAGCACCTGGTAGATCGCCTGGGCCAGTTGCAACCTATCGCTCGTTTTTCGGCTCATGGGCTAACCTCTCTACATGCGGCTCAGGAGCTCGGCCTTTTTTCGCTGGAACTCATCAGCCGTGATCAGGCCTTTGTCGCGTAAGGCGGCCAGTTCCTCGATCATCTGCGGCGCGTCCGGAGCCCCGGCCCCTGGCTCCCGGCTCAGGACTCCCCTGGCCCGGGACTCGAAGGCCTCTTCCTCGCCCAGGCCCTCCTTCTGGTTGATCGTGGTGGTCTTGAAGCGCACTGGGTGAGCGATCATAGACAGCTTGTTGACGCCGATCTCGCTGGCGGTCATGATCTCCACGTCGCCGAAATCGAAGACCCGACCCCAGAAGCTCTGCTTCATCACCACGTCGTTGACCTTCTCCAGCGAGGAGTCGCTTACGCGCTTATGGAGGACGCCTTCCAACTGCAACACCCCGAGGTTGGTGACGGCGTACATCT
>JACQYG010000057.1 GCA_016208345.1 Chloroflexota bacterium | reverse complement strand
CCATAAGGGGTAGCAGGCCAATCGTATTGCCCGTCGTGGGGTTGTTGACCTCTTAATGCCCAACACGGTTGGGCTTCTACCCCTCAACATGGGTAGCAGGCCAATCGTATTGGCTATGAGAGATTCAGGGCGAATACAAGATTCGCCCCTCTGCGGTGCACGTAAATCACCGGTCACCCCCCCCCGTAAGGGCGATCCTTGTGATCGCCCCGATCCCTTGTAGCAGATGGCAGATGGAAGCCGTCATCCGACGGCTGTGGGGGAGCCAGCTATCCTGGTGATGTCCACGATGAGCCCCTGAACGGCAGGTAGGCTGCTCTGTTGGTTTGGTAGTTCGAGCTCCCTGCTACCTGCTACCGCACTTGCCCACTGTCGCCGCAGCCAGCCTGCCCACGTTCTATGAAAACATGGTGCCAAGGGTCACAGAAGGGTGTTGTTGAACGAAACCCGCACGTGGGGACGCGAGAACTTGTTCTCGGCGAATCGTGCCCCACAGTGGGGGTTCGGGCGTCCGAAGGGACCCGGTGGGGGAACATTGATCTTCGTTCAACAATCTGACTTGGGGGAATGTTGCACCAGGGCGGCGGTTGGTGTATAATGCGCGCGTAAGGTTGATGTTTTGTGACTGGCGCCGGCAGTAAGGCATCTCCCCTCCCCTGGTTCAGGGGCCGGTGGCGCTGCTGCACCAGTGGCCGAGCAAAGACCGGATTTCTTAAGGGAGGGGGAGTGGGGTGAGCTACGCGGACAAGACCTTGACGTGTCGTGAATGCGGCGCCAGCTTCGTTTTCACGGCAGGGGAGCAGGAGTTCTATGCCTCCCGGGGCTATGAGAACGCGCCCAGCCGCTGCCCGGCCTGTCGCGCAGCCAGGCGGGATCGGCCGCAGCGGTCGGACTACGACCAGGGGCCCCGGCAGATGTACCCGGCGGTCTGTGCCTCGTGCGGTCTCCAGACCGAGGTACCGTTCAGGCCGAGAAACGACCGCCCGGTCTATTGCAGCGATTGCTTTCGCAAAATGAAAGCAGCCCGTTAGGGCACACCTGGCGGCATGGAAAGCCGGCCTGGCACCGGCGCCTGGCGGGAGAGACCAGCTTTTGGCTCCCTGTCCTGTCCCAGGTGTCCGCAGCGAGCCCTCAAGGCTGCATGCACGTGGAGCTTAGACCGGAGGAGACGCTAGAAAGCATGCTCAGCCGGTTCAGGAAAGGTGTAGCCCTGGAGGGGATCATTCGATCTTTTCGGGAGAAAGCGCGTTTCACGACCAAGAGGGAGAAGGAGAAACGAAAGCGGCTCCGGGCTGCCCGTCGGCGGCGAAGAGCAGAGCGCTCATCGCGCTGAGACAGTAGGCCCGCCGAGGGCGACCGTTTCTCGCAACCAAGCAAGTCCGGCGTCTCGTGTTCGAGACGCCGGACTTGTCATTCCGGCTGGACCAGGTGCTCCAGCCATTCTAGCTCCAGCTCCAGGTGCTTCAAGGCGTGCCCGAGGGTCTCGACGGCCACCGGTTCACCGGCACCGGCCTTGGTGGCCGCCAGCTGGCCTTGTAGCTGCGTAGCCCATTTCTGCAGCGCGGTCTGGCGCTTTTTTATCAGTGCCATGGCCCGGCCTGGCGGGAGCTGGTCCATGAAGTAGATGCCCAGGCCCAGGCTCAGGTGAGGCTTGTCGGCAGAGGCGAGGTTTTTTTCCAGGAGTGAGACGAACTGCCCTCGCCCTTTCTCGGTCAGGGAATAGACCTGACGCTCGGGGAGGTGCCCGGTCCGCTGGGCCTTGGATGTTACCCAGCCCTGCTTCTTGAGCTTGCGCAGGGAATAGTATATGGCGCTCTGGCTCACGTTCAGCCAGGCATAGATGCCCTGGGTCTTGGCGGTGTGATGGAGCTGGTAGCCGTGCATGGGCCCGGTGTTCAGGAGGCCAAGGACCAGCAGATCAACCTTAGAGGGCAAAGATTTCACCTCGTGATATTGCAATTGATACTATACTCAACAACCACACGCTTGTCAAGGTCTGAGTCTTGATGATATAATCTCCAAAACCTTTCCACGGCAAGGGGGTCGCCCGAGGCCGCGGCGAGGGACATCGGAGCGGTTCAGGGCATCGGCATGAGGGCCTCGCTGAAAAGCCAGGTTCGCGATTTCCGCCGGTCGGTGGCCTCTTGCATTGCCGGGAGCTTCGTCTTGCGCCTGGCCTCCTCGGCCACCGGGGTGATGCTGGGCCTGTACCTGGCCCACATCGACGCGACGGTATACCAGATCCCAGCCACCACAGTGGGCGTCATCGGCGCCAGCTTCTTCATCACCGAACTGCTGGGCGCCCCCATCTTCGGAGCCCAGAGCGACCGCTTCGGCTTCAAGCTTTTCATGATCCTTGGCCCCCTCTTTGGCTTCATTGCGGTCCAAATGACCGCGGCCACCACCCTTCTCTGGGTGCTATTCATCACCCGCCTTCTGGAGGGGCTCTCCACCGCCAGCTCCACCCCCTCGACCCTGGGATACATCTCCACGATAACCGCGTCGCCGGAGCCCGCTAACGGGCAGGCCCTGGTGACTGGGGCCTCCAGCGCCCGGCTGGGCGTCCTGCGGGGCCGCATCGTGAGCTACTTCGAGGTGGCGTCCATCACCGGCCTGGCCCTGGGCTACCTGGCGGGAGGGGTTCTCTGGGACTGGCTGAAGGCCTGGGGCTTTGTGGCGGTGGGTGGCATCTACCTGACGAGCCTCTTGATCTACGCCCGCGGGGTGGACGACGTACGGGAGAAGAACCCCCAGGCCACTGCCGGCCTGGGCCACTACCTGCGCCTCTTCCGCTCCCACCGGCTCCTGATCCTGGCCCCGGCCTGGCTCTGCTTCAATGCCATCTT
>JACQYG010000349.1 GCA_016208345.1 Chloroflexota bacterium | reverse complement strand
TCTCCTTGAGTTCCAGGATCTCGGCCTTGATGGTCTGGTAGATCTTTTTAGGGTGGGCCAGCAGGTCCTCCAGGTGGGCGATGAGCTTCCTGGTCTCGGCCAGTTCCTCCTCGATCTTCCGGCGCTCCAAGGCCGCCAGGCGCCGGAGCTGCATATCCAGAATGGCCTGGGTTTGGATCTCGGTTAGGTTGTAGTGCTTCATCAGGCCGGTCTTGGCAGCCCCGGCGTCCCGGGAGCCGCGGATCAGGGCGATGACCGCGTCCAGGTTGTCCAGGGCGATGCGCAAGCCCTGCAGCACGTGGACCCGGGCCCGAGCTTTTCCCAGCTCAAACTGAGTGCGGCGGGTGATGATCTGGTGGCGGTAGTCGAGATAGTGCTGCAAAAGACGCTTCAGCGTGAGCACCCGGGGCTCGCCGTCCACCAGGACCAGGAGGTTCACGCTAAAGGTGGTCTGCATGGCGGTTAGCTTGTACAGGTTGTTCAGCACCTGCTGGGGCTGGGCCTCCTTACGCAGCTCGATGACGATGCGCATGCCATGGCGGTCGGACTCGTCCCGCAGATCGGAGATGCCCTCCACCCGCCGGTCGTGGACCAGCTCGGCGATCTTCTCCAGGAGACTGGCCTTGTTCACCTGGTAGGGGAGCTCAGTGACAACAATGTGATGACGGTCGCCTTTCGCCTCGTCCACGTGGGCCTTGGCCCGGATGGTGATGCGACCGTGGCCGGTGGCGTAGGCGGTCTTGATCCCCTCCAGTCCGACGATGACCCCGCCGGTGGGGAAGTCGGGCCCGGGAACGATGCTGGCAAACTCCTCGGCGGTGGCCTGGGGATTATCTATCAGGTGCACGATGGCCTCGGCCACTTCGCCCAGATTGTGGGGTGGGATGTTGGTGGCCATGCCCACGGCTATGCCCGCCGAGCCGTTGACTAACAGGTTGGGGAGCTTGGAGGGGAGGACGGTGGGCTCCTTCAGGGTGCCGTCGAAGTTATCGGTGAAGTCCACCGTGTCCTTGTCCAGGTCCAGGAGCATCTCCTCGGCCAGGGTGGTCAAGCGGGCCTCAGTGTAACGCATGGCCGCCGGGGGGTCGCCGTCCACCGAGCCGAAGTTTCCCTGGCCGTCGATGAGGGGGTAGCGCATGGAGAAGTCCTGGGCCAGGCGCACCATGGCGTCGTATACCGCCGCGTCGCCGTGGGGGTGGTACTTGCCCAGGACCTCGCCCACGATGCGGGCGCTCTTCTTGTAAGGGCTGGTGTGCTTTAGCGCCAGCTCATCCATGGCGTAGAGGATGCGCCGCTGCACCGGCTTGAGGCCATCGCGGACGTCGGGCAGGGCCCGGGCGGTGATGACACTCATGGCGTAGTCCAGATAGGCCCCGCGCATCTCCTGCTCGATGTCAACTGGGCGCACGATCCCCTCGGAGGGCTGGGCTACGGCTTCTGGTGTTCTTGCCATCGTCTAAGCCTTTCCAGCAGATCCTCGAGTATGTCCAGGGTCAATTTCGGGCCTCGCATGATCTCCTGGATGTCCTTGTTCCAGCCAGGACTGGGGGCGATTTCTTTACCAGTAGAGAAAGTGGAGACGGCTCTGGACAGAGTGGCCTCCACTGTGCCCGGGACGCAGGTGTGCAGAAGGTAGCCGATGACTGTTTTCTCCAAGGCCTGGGCTGGGGTGGGCTCGGTCATCTGGGCCAGGATGCCCAGGCGCTGGTGCAAGAAGGCCAGGTCCGACGAGGTGGGCGGGTCGGTCCTGACGGGCGCTTGCACCGGTGGTGCGGTGGACACCTGCACCCGCGCCGTGACGAGCCCGGTGCCGGCGTTAGTGGAAACCTCGATCTCACCGGTGTAAGACCGGCCGGGCTCCAGGCCAGCCACCTGGGCGATGATGTGGGTGGCAATGGTGTTGTGTTCGAAACGCGCCTGCTGGACGCTCAACCAGGGCTCCTTGGGCCGGATCTCACCAGACAGCAGGCCGGTGCCAGCGTTCTCGATCGAGAGCTTCACCAGCTTGGGGGGCTGGCCCGGGTGCATGGTCCCGAAGTCCAAAGTTGAGGGATGCACCTTGAGGACCGGACGGGGTGGTGCGGCGATGCGCACGGACACCGGGATGGACTTGGAGCCGAAGGCCACCGAGTCCAGGGTGATGGTGCCGGAGTGCAAGCGGTTTTCCTGTAGATTCTGGGTGTCCACCGTGACCCGGACAGTGCAGGCCTCGCTGAAGAGCTTGCAGGCGGAGAGCATAATCCAGGGCTGGTCGGTGTGGAGTTCGCCGATGAGGGTGCGGCCGCCGGTGACGCCGATCTCCAGGCGCGCGCTGGGCTGCAAGCCCCGAACCACGGTGCCGAAAGACAAGAGGCCCGGTGTCACCACCAGCATGGCGGTCTCTCGGGCCTTGCGAAGAGGGGGCTCCTTGGGCTGGGACGTCGAGCCGCGGGGCCGACCCCGACGCTTCTTGGCCTGGGCCCGGGACTGGTCGTACTGGGCCCGGCGGGCCGAGTCGCCCAGGACTTCATAGGCGACGTTGAACTCCTTCATCCGCTGGTCG
>JACQYG010000348.1 GCA_016208345.1 Chloroflexota bacterium | reverse complement strand
GTCTCGGTACAGAACGTCTTCCCCAAGGTCCGGCAGCGCTGGCTCATCATCGGGCTGGGCGTGTTCTCATTCCTGGTGGCGGCCGTGCTCGACATCACCCAGTACGAGACCTTCCTGCTCCTCATCGGCTCGGTCTTCGTCCCGATCTTCGGCGTCCTGGCTGCCGATTACTTCGTGCTGCGCCAGCGTCGTTATCAGGTGGACGAGCTGTATCGGCCCAACGGGGCCTACTGGTATCGGACCGGGGTGAACATTCCCGGCGTCCTGGCCTGGCTCCTGGGTGTGCTGGCTTATCAGGTGGCCAATCCGGGCTTCTTGAGCACTTACCTGCCAACGTGGGGGCAGTGGATTCCATCGCAACTGACCCAGTGGGGCGGTTCCCTGCCTGCCTTCGTCGTCGCCTTTGGTGTCTACTGGGGGCTGGGACAGCTCGCCTGGCGTCCTCCAGACTGAAAAAATAAAGGAGTTTTTGACTGATGGCAAGTAAACCAACTGTTGACCTTGGCCAGGCCACGGCCGAGATGCTGGCGCGCATTCGCCAGCGCAAGCCTCTGCTTCACCACATCACCAACTTCGTGGTGATGAACGACACGGCTAACGTAACCCTACACATCGGTGCCCTGCCAGTGATGGCCCACGCCAGGGAGGAAGTGGCCGAGATGGTCGCGGCCGCCGGGGCTCTGGTTTTGAACCCTGGCACCCTGACGCCAGCGTGGGTGGAGTCCATGATCGTGGCTGGCCGCCGGGCCAATGAGTTGGGCATCCCCATCGTTCTCGATCCGGTGGGGGCAGGGGCAACTACCTTGCGTACTCAGAGCAACCTGCACCTGTTAGAGGAGTTGAAAATCGCCGTCCTGCGGGGCAACTCCGGCGAAATAGGAGCCGTTTCGGGGCTGGGCGGCGAGGTCAAAGGGGTAGAATCGATAAAAGATGTGGAGGATCCGGAGGAAGTGGCCCGAACCGTGGCCCGAAAATATGGCCTGACCGTGGCTATCACCGGCAAACGAGATGTCATCTCCGACGGCCAGAGGGTTATCGGCGTGGATAACGGCCACGCCATGCTCAAGACTATCACCGGAACCGGCTGCATGGCCACCACCATGATCGCCGCCTTCGCCGCGGTGGAACGGGATTACCTCTTGGCGGCCACCGCGGGGCTGGTCTGCTACGGTCTGGCGGCGGAAATGGCTGCCTCGGGGGCCAAGGGGCCGGCAAGCTTCAAGGCAGCCCTTTTCGACAACATCTACAACCTCACCCCGGCGCAAATAGCCGAAGGGGCCAGAGCACATTATCTCTAGGGGGTTCGCTGGCTGCCCTGATCCATAAGGGTGCCCGGAACAAAATTCCTTGCGACAGGGGTGCCTGCTGGCATGGAGGAGATTGGCATGATAAATTGGGAGCTTTATGTCATCACTGACGCCAAACTCTCCCGTGGACGAAGCCACCGGGAGGTGATCCAGGCAGCCATTGCCGGCGGAGCTACGGTGGTTCAGTATCGAGAAAAGGAGACCGGCACCCGGCGCATGGTGGAGGAGGGCCAGGAGCTCCGTGCTCTATGCCGCCAGATGGGCGTGCCTTTCATCGTCAACGACCGGCTGGACGTTGCCCTGGCCGTGGAGGCCGATGGCGTCCACGTGGGCCAGGACGATATGCCGGCGAAGCTGGCTCGGAAGCTCCTAGGCTCGGAGAAGATCCTGGGAGTCTCCGCCACGAATCTGGCCGAGGCAGTCCAGGGAGAAAAAGACGGGGCTGATTACCTGGGGGTCGGTCCCATCTATGCCACCGGCACCAAGCCTGACGCCGCCCCGCCCATGGGTGCGGCGGGCCTGGCTGAGGTGGTGTGTCATGTCTCCATCCCGGTGATCGCCATTGGCGGCATAAATGCGAACAACGTTGAGGAGGTCATCGCCACCGGCGCTGACGGAGCGGCGGTGATCTCGGCCATCGTCAGCGCCGAGGACATCCGGGCGACGACCCAGGAACTGCTCCAGCGAATCCGCCAGGCCCGACTAGAAAAGCGGCCGCATTGAGGAGGGCATCCGGATGCTGATCAGCGAGATAGGGGAGTTCGGCCTGATCGGGCGGATCAAGGAGGGCACGCCTCCCCCCCGAAATGACGTGGTGGTGGGCATCGGCGATGACGTGGCAGTGCTGCGCGCGGCTGAGGGCAGGTACCTTTTAGCCACCTGCGATATCCAGGTAGAGGGGGTTCATTTCCTGAAGGATAAGATCACTCCTTACCAACTCGGCCGCAAGGCCGTAGCCATTAACGTAAGCGATATCGCCTCCATGGGCGGACAGCCCAGGTATCTCCTGGTGTCCCTGAATCTATGCGCCGACGCCACGGTGGAATACACCGATGCCCTGTACCAGGGTCTGTGGGAGGAGGCAGGCCGCTTCGGGGTCGACATAGTAGGCGGCAACGTCTCCCGCTCGCCCGCCGGAACGATCATCGACGTCTTCCTTTTGGGGGAGGCCGAGCCTGAAGGATTGCTCCTACGCTCCGGGGCTCGCCCTGGAGATCTGATCCTGATTTCCGGGGAACTGGGCAACTCGGCCGCCGGCTTGACGTTGCTCTTGAACCCGGATATCTCTTGCCCCGAGGAACATGCCGGGGCGGTTAAGGCCGCCCATCTCACGCCTACCCCCCGTCTCAAAGAAGGCCAGCTCATCGCCCGGTCGAAGTCGGCCAGCGCCATGATCGATTTGAGCGATGGCCTGGCCAGCGACATCACCCGCATCTGCGAGGCCAGCCGGGTGGGAGCCACCATCTGGGCCCAGCATATCCCTATTTCCTTGGCGACCCGGGCGGTGGCTCAATTAGTGGGAAAAGATCCCTTGGACCTGGCGCTCTTCGGCGGGGAGGATTACGAGCTGCTCCTCACTGCTCCCCCGGAAAAGGCCATCGAACTGGCGGCCGCTGTTCTGCCGGCGACGGGAACCCCGCTCACCGTGGTGGGAGAGATCGCCCCTTCCCAGGAGGGGAAAACGCTGGTCCTAAAAACCGGAGAAAGGGTGCCTCTGGAGGCCAGGGGGTGGGATCACTTCCGCCAGAAAGGATAGCATCAAGCCTTGGGGCTCAGGTTTGGCAACTTCGGAAAATCGTGACTGACGGAAGGTGAAAGATGAAAAGAGCCTTGACCATCGCCGGCTCGGACTCCGGCGGCGGGGCCGGCATTCAGGCTGACCTGAAGACCTTCGCTGCCCTGGGCGTCTACGGCATGAGTGCGTTGACATCCATAACCGCCCAGAACACGGTGGGGGTGCAGGGCATCTATGATCTCCCCGCCCAATTTGTTGGGCTTCAGATCGACTCAGTCATCTTGGACCTGGGGGTGGATGCCGTCAAAACGGGCATGCTCTCCAATGCCGAGATCATCGAAGTGGTGGCCGCCAAGATCAGCGAATACCGCATAAGGAACCTGGTGGTAGACCCGGTGATGGTCGCCAAAAGCGGCGCAAGCTTATTGCGGGAGGAGGCCCAGGCGGCCTTGCTCTCCCGGCTGGTCCCCCTGGCTAGGGTGATAACCCCGAACCTGCCTGAGGCCAGGGTCCTCTCCGGCCTGGAGACCAACAGCCTGGCCGATATGGCGAAGGCGGCGGAGGCCATCAAGAGGCTCGGGGCGGCGTGTGTGGTGGTGAAGTGGGGGCACCTCCAGGACATGGATGAG
>JACQYG010000347.1 GCA_016208345.1 Chloroflexota bacterium | reverse complement strand
GCCTGCCGAGGGGTCGGTGCGGAACAAGGTGAGGTGGCCGCCGCCACGCTTGGCCGCCTCTTTGCAGCCGGAAATGTACACCTTTTCGCCGTTGAGGATGTACCTGTCGCCCTTCTTGACCGCTGTCGTTGTGATCCTTGCTAGGTCAGAGCCGCCGCTAGGCTCCGTGGTGCAGATGCCCAGGAAGGCCTGGCCCGCAGCGACCTTGGGGAGAAGTTCCTCTTTCAGTTGCTCGGTGCCTAAGTGAGCCACCAAATAGCTCCAGCCCAGGCACAAGAGCGAGTACACCGGCAGGGACATCGAGATGTCGCCCCGAGCGAGTTCGTGCACCGCCAGCATGGCGTACACCATCTCCTCGCCGGGCATCGCCGTGCCGCCGTACTTCTCCGGGATGGTCACGCCGAAGATGCCCAGGTCGGCCATCTCTTTAAGAATGTCTTCTGGCAGATTGGCATCGCTTGAGTCAATCTCTCTAGCCCGGGGGAACACCTTCTTGTCCACAAATTCCCGGACCATCTTCTTGAACAGTTCCTGCTCCGTGGTCAGTCTGAACTCCATAGTCGTTTACCCCCTTTCACAGAATCACAACGCCTTTGATGCCTCTGACACTTTTGAGGCCTCTAAATCAGGGCTTCGGCGATGAGCTCCACCACGTCTTTTACCGGTAAGGAATCTTCGATGCCCTTGACCTTCGCCGCGTCCACGAACATGGTCAGGCAGAAGGGGCAGGCGGTGCCCACACAGTCCGGCTTGACCGCCAGGGCATCCTCCAGCCGAATGTGGTTCACCCGCTTTTCTACCTTGGCCTCCATCCACATCTGGCCGCCGCCACCGCCGCAGCAGAAGCCCCGATCGCGAGAGCGGGCCATCTCCTTGAGCAGAGCGCCAGGGAGGGCGGCCAATACCTCACGGGGTGCCTGGAAGATATCGTTGTACCGGCCCAGGTAGCACGAATCGTGGTAGGTGATGTTCTTGTATAAAGGCTTGGAAAGCTCGAGCCTCCCCTCCTGGACCAACTGGGCCAAAAGCTCAGTATGGTGGATGACGGTGTAATTTCCGCCGAACTGCGGGTACTCGTTCTTGAGTGTGTTGTAGCCGTGGGGGCAGGCAGTGACGATCTTCTGGAAGCGGTATTTCTTTAGATTATCGATGTTCTCCATGGCCAGGGTCTGGAAGAGGTACTCCTCACCTAAGCGCCTAGCAGAGTCCCCACAGCACTTCTCCTGGTTGCCCAGGATGGCGAAGTCCACCCCGGCCGCCTTAAGCACCCGCACCATGGCCTTTGCCACCTTCTGGTTTCGCGCGTCGTAGGCTGCCGAACACCCCACCCAATAGAGACATTCCACCTCCTGGCCCGGGGCGATGACTTTCACATCCAGACCCTCAGCCCACTTCAGCCGGTCATTCTTGGAGAGCCCCCACGGATTGCCCTGGTTGGTCATCTGCTTCAGGGTGGTGGCGGTAGTTGCCGGCACCGCCCCCTCGGAGAGGGTGAGATAGCGGCGCATGTCCACAATGGTGTCCACGTGCTCGATGAAGACCGGGCACTCCTGCACGCAGGCGCGGCAGGTGGTGCAGGCCCAGAGCTCGTCGGCATCCACCACCTTCCCGTGCAGGTCTTTCGAGCAAGGCTTCTGGGCTTTGGCATCCAGGGTGGGCTTTTCCAGCATGCACTGCTGCAGGTCCAGGATCAGTTTCTTGGGGGAGAGTGGGGTGCCGCTAGCCCAGGCCGGGCAGGCGTCCTGGCAGCGGCCACAGCGGGTGCAGGCATCGAAATCCAGGCGCTGCTTCCAGGTGAATTCCTCGAACTTCCCCACGCCGAAGGTCTCCTTTTCCTCGAGGTTCTCGATGGGCAAGAGCTCCCCGGCTGGCCTTAAGGAGCGGAAGAAGATGTTGGTCGGAGAGGCGACGATGTGCCAGAGCTTAGTGTAGGGCAGGCTGGCGATGAAGACGAGGGCCATGGTGGAGTGGACGAACCAGGTTCCCACGTAGTAGGGCCGGATGGTCTCCTTGGTGACGCCCCAGAAGGGTTGGGCCATAAGATAGCCCACTGGAGACCAGATGGCCACCTCCGGCTGCTTGAAGGCCGCCAGGCGCATGGCCTCCAGGAGAAAGCCCATGAGCCCGATGGCGAAGAGCATCCCGAGCTGATAGGCATCCTGCCAGAGGTTATCCAACCTCGAAGGGCGGAGAACGTAGCGCCGGTAAGCCGCCAGGAGCACGCCAACGATGAGCAAGGTGCCCAAGCTATCCAGGGTGAGCTTGAAAACCAGGTAGAATCCATCGGTTAGAAACTGGGTCCGGAATATCAGGTAGGCCACGTCATAGTCCAGGGTGACCGTGGCCGTGCCCAGGAAGAGGACCACCATGCCCCAGAAGATAAAGAGGTGCATTATCCCCGGATACCTGTCCCTGAGCAGGCGCAACTGTGCGATGGCGTAGAGCAGAAAGGCCTTCGCCCGCTCGCTGATGTACGCGGTGGGTTTGGTCTTTTGGCCCTGGCGCCAGAGGGAGACCCGCCGGTAGACGCCGTAGCTGAGAATGAGCAGGGCGGCTATGGACAGGAGGTAATGGACGGCCTGAGCCCACACCGGCACGTTCCAGAAGGTGTCACGGAAAATCGACCCCATGGAAGCCTCCTATGGGACGAGGATGAGCTTGCCCGCAGGCGGCCTAAGCCCCTTTGCGCTTCCTGATCTCCTTCGCCAGGAGGGGGACGATCTGGTGGAGATCGCCCACCACACCCAGGTCGGCGAAGCTGAAAATCGGCGCATCAGGGTCCTTGTTAATGGCGATGATGATGTCGCTGGTCTGCATGCCCACCTTATGCTGGATGGCCCCGGAGATGCCACAGGCGATATAGACCTTGGGCTTGACGGTCTTGCCCGTTTGTCCTACCTGATGCGGGTAGCTGATCCAGCCGGCATCCACAGCCGCACGGGAGGCCCCTACCGCTGCCTCAAACGCCTGGGCCAGCTCCTCCACCAGCTTGAAGTTCTCCGGCGCCCCCAGCCCCCGGCCTCCTGAGACGATGATGTTCGCCTCCTCCAGGCTGACCCGGGCCTCCGGTTGGGCCACCACACCGGTGATCCTGGCTTGGGGCGCTTCGGTGTAAACCGGTTTTAGCTCCTCTATCTTCAGGGGCTTGGGTCTTTCCTCGGCGGCAAAAGCCTTGGCCCGGGCGATGATGAAGGCGGTGTTGGAATCAGTAAAGGTGCTGGTCACCAGCAGGCTGCCTCCGAAGGCCGGGTTGACCACGTGTAGCTCGTTACCGTTTACTTGTATGGCAATAGCGTCGGCGATCACGCCCAGCCCCAGGCGGGCCGAAACCCTGGCCGCGATGTCTTTGCTGGAGTTAGTGGCGCCGAATAATACGGCCCGGGGCGACTTCGCTTTGATCAGGCCGGAGAGCGCGTCGGCGTGGGGGGTAGCCAAGACATTGCCGAACCGTTCATCCTCGGCCACGTAGACCACACTGGCCCAGTGCTGCGCCAGCTTCTCCGCGGCGGTCATGGCCCCGGTTCCCAGAACCACGGCTGCGGCGCTGCCGCCCATGGCCTCGGCCAGCTCCCGGGCCTTGGACATGAGCTCCAGAGCAATCTTCTTGGGCTCCTTGCCGCTCAGCTCGGCATAGACCCATATGTCATTCGCCGTGCCCAAGGCAGTCCTCCTTAAAGTAATTCGAGTGTCTCTACAGCACCTTGGCTTGGACCAGGAAATCGG
>JACQYG010000355.1 GCA_016208345.1 Chloroflexota bacterium | reverse complement strand
GGCCTTGACCTCCACCTGGGCCAGGTCCTCCAGGTAGGTGACGATGGCGGAGTGGTCCAGCTCTCCACGACCCTGAAGCCGCAAGGCCTTGAACATCTCGTGCACCAGACTGGTGACAGGCAGGGGCACGTCGTAGGCCCGGGCGGTGGTCAGGGCGATGCCCAGGTCCTTGTAGTGCAGCCGCACCCGGAAGCCCGGCTGAAAGTCCCGGTTCACTACCCGCAGGCCTCGATTCTCCAGCACCCCGCAGCGGGCCAGGCCCCCACTCAAGACCTGAACGATCTTGGTGGGGTCCACGCCGGCCTTCATGCCCAACACCAGCGCCTCGCCCATGGCCTCCAGTTGCAGGGCCACCATGATCTGGTTGCACGCCTTCACCGTCTGCCCCGCCCCGGACTCCCCGCAGAGCACGATGTTCTTGCCCAGAACCTGGAAGATGGGCAGGGCCCGGTCGAAGGCCTCTTGAGAGCCGCCCACCATGATGGAGAGCGTGGCGTTCCTGGCCCCCACGTCGCCGCCGCTCACCGGGGCGTCCAGCACGGCCACGCCCTTCTGGGCCCCAATCTCGGCTATTTTCTTTGACACCGTGGGCGCGATGGTGCTCATGTCGATGTACAGGCCGCCAGGCCGCAGGCCCTCCAGGACGCCGTCGGGGCCCAGGGCGGCAGCCTCCACATCGGGGGAATCCGGCAGCATGGTGATGACCACCTCGCTTTGGGAGGCCACCTCCCGGCCGGAGAAGGCCTCTTTGGCACCCAGGAGCGCCATCTCCTTCACCGCCTGGCGGCTCCTATTGTGAACCGCCAGGCTGTAGCCGGCGTTGATCAGGTTCGTGGACATGGGCTTCCCCATGATCCCCAGGCCGATGAAGCCAATGGTCGGTTTCATCGAGAGTCCTCCTCTTGGTTTCCTTATTGGCAAAGAAAACTAGAGCCGCAGGTCTGCTGCCGTGGCGGCCCGCCGTTTCTCCCGGGGTAGCCAGGCGAAGGATTCCTCGCTGGAGCCCAAGGGGTTATACTCCAGGCTGACGAAGCCGGTGTACCCAGAGTCCTCGATGGCCTGGAGCACGTAGCGGTAGTTGATCTCGCCGGTGCCCGGTTGATGGCGGCCGGGCGAGTCGGCCACCTGGACGTGGCCGATGAAGGGGAGCATGGCCTTGAACCCCTCCACCAGGTTCCCCTGGCAGCGCTGGATGTGGTAGATGTCGTACTGGAGGCGAATACGGTCGCTTCCCACCTGGTGGATCATAGCCAGGGCCTCGGACGAGTGGGTCAGCAGATAGCAGGGGTTGTCGAAGGGATTCAGCACCTCCAGGTTCAGGTAGAGCCCGGCCTCTTCCAGGCCCGGGACAGCCCAGCGCAGGTTCTCCGCTACGCAGTCCAGCTCCTCCTGGCGGCTCAGCCCCTCCATGTGGTTCCCGGCCAGGGAGTTGATCTGGCGGGCCCCCAGGCGCCGGGCCAGGGCCAGGGAATCCAGGAGGTTGCGGCGCCAGTACTCCCGTTTGCCAGGGTCGTTCAGGAAGCCCCGGTCCCCGGCGGCCATGTTCCCGCAGTCGGTGTTGAACTGCACCACCTCCACCCCGGCAGCCTCCTTGGCCGCCACCACCTGCTCCAGGTCGAACTCAAAGGGCGAGAGGAACTCCACCGCCCCGAACCCGGCCTGGGCCGCCCGCTGAAAGCGCTCGTAAAAGGGGTACTCCTTGAGGAGTATGGATATGTTCACCGCATATCGTAGCATGGCGCGCCTCCATCGCCAGGCGATGTGTGGGCCCGAGCCCGGCGGGCGAAGGGACCCCGGCCTTTCTTTACTAGTTGAAGAGCTAGCCGCGGCCCTGCACAAACCGGAGAACCTCTTGGGCCAGCTCCAAGGCCCGCCTGGCCTCCGATAGGTCGAAGGCCTCGGACGGGATACCGCCTGGCAGCCCATTGGGGTAGCGGGTTGGGATGTAGAACTTATCCAGGAGCGCCGCTCGCTTGCGGAGGGTGCCGAACTCTGGGTCCAGAGCCCTGGCGTCGTCGCAAAGCTCGGCCACGGAATGGCCCCAGACCTCCTGAGCGTTTCTGCTGAAAAGGTAGGCCTTGAGGGCCTTTTCTGCCGCCTGCTGGGCCAGGAAACAGGCGAGATTGTAGCGTTCCCCAGCCAGGGCGTAGCTGGCATCGTCCAGGTCGTGTTCTGCCTGTTGGAGCCAGCGTTTGCCCTCAGCCTTTGGGTCGGGCCTCATAAAGCACTCTCCCTTCCCGGACAGCGCGCCGGACGAACGAGCTGGTGGCCTGCATGGCCTCGAACTCCTGGGGGGTGTACACCAGGATGTCCATGGCCTTGGTGGGGTCTAGGGCCAGGTAGAATTCGTCCGCCCGATCCAGGAACCGCTTGTCGGTCTCTTTCACGATGATCAGGTCTATGTCGCTGGCCTTGCCCACGTTGCCTGTCGCCAGTGAGCCAAACAGGATGACCTTCTCTGCGCCCAGCGCCACGATGGCCTCCAGGCTCCGGGCCAGCTCGGTTTCCAGCTCTCTTCTTCTCTTCTCGCCGAGGCCGATCCTCATTCCCACGGGCGGTCACCGATTCGCTTGCGTTCCACGCCGCAATCTTAACACGGCGGGGATGGGGAGTCAATTAGCAGATGGCAGATAGCAGACAGCGCAGGGCAGAGGAAGGAGTCGATCACTACACCGGGCATGCCCGGCATCCAGCTCTGCGATCACCAGGCCACCAGCCGCCATCCTGCTGTGCCGGGTGGAAGCCCAACTGCGTCGGGCGATGTGTTGACGGCCAAGGCGATTGGCTTGCTACTGCGGCGCGCATTTTTTGCACTTAACGCACCCGTGCCTGTTGAACGAATATCACTCCGCTGATGACTGTGACCACTCCGACTATCTGAACGATGGTCAAAGTCTCACCCAAGAACAACCAGGCCAAAACTGCTGTGCCTAATGGCGTGAGATTGAGCATGACGTTCATCTCAAGAGCGGTTAGCACTTGAAGCGAGTGATTGTAAAGGACATAAGCAAAGGCCGTGTTGATAATTGCCAGCCAAAGCACAATGGCCCATGCTATCGCCGCGAAATTTGGCAATCCTTCCAGCGGAAGCGCAACGAGAAGGAGAAAGCCGCCGCCAAAAGCGAGGGGCATGGCGGTTAGGGAGAGGGTACCTATTTGCTGGTCTCTTGCAACTTCTCGCCCCAAAATACCAAAGAGCGCGAAGCCGAGAAGCCCTGCTGACACAATTGCTATCCCTAGTGGCTCTCCGGGCCGTAACCCTGGCGAAAAGAACAGGACACTCCCGATAAGGCATGCGATGACACCCGTTATTTGCCAGCGCGTGGGAATCTCCCTGAGCCAAATTATGCCTGCAAACATCACCAGAAGTGGTGAAATGCTCATTAGAAAAGAGCCAGTTGTTGCTGGCAAATACTTTAGCCCCCAAAAGAGCGCACCGTTCCCCACCGTATAGGCGCTGATGCCGATTGCAAATAAACGCATCCACAGATGGGACGGCAAAGAACGAACCGCTTTTCCATTGCGGGCTATGAACGGGAGCAAGACCAAGAAAGCCAAAAAGTACCGTATGCCCGCGACCGTAAGCGGCCCCATGTAGGTCAGTCCAACCTTGACCAGGACAAACGACGAGGCCCAAATTGCAGTGACTAAAAGGCTCTCTCCGATGGCGAATAGACGAGATGGTTTCTCGCTTGAAAATAACATCGTTTTCATTGCGTCGGGGCGCGCCGCGGCGCACGAATAATTCTCCGCCGTAATCGGGTGGCCCCAATTGCCAGAATCGCTGCTACAAAGAAGACTAGGAGCTGAACATACATGTTACCAGCAAACTCGTCATCAGCCCCACCCCATCAAACATGAGCCAGCCAAGATCGAATGGTCGCTGTGCAGCCAATGAGCCTGGTGCCAGTGCGAGGGCCAGACCAGTCAATGTTATCACCACGCATACCGTGGCATTTGCAGGCGGCAGGGTTGGCCAGTTGAGGGTCATTGTAATGGTAGGTATACCAACGGCCAACGGTGTCACACAAAGTATCCATACACGCCACCAGGCTGGTGGGCGATAGTCTTGACGGCGGAAAGCCGCAACTTGACCGAGCAACCAATTGGCAATCGTGTACACGATCATTACGGCTCCGGAGGCGACTAACCCCGACATCCAGTAGCGACCGCTTGTAACATCATCGAAGGGGGTGGCACCTAGATGCCCGTACAGGTAAATCGCGTATCGGTCTGCTACTGCAAACCAGTAATAGAAGAGGCTGAGAATAATCAGAGAAATGAGCACAGCGTGCAACAACGCTTCCTTCCACTCGGAGGAATCGGGCTCCTCTGCTGTGTCGGTACCGGTTTCCGTTGGCGCTTTGTCAAGTTCTGTGTAGAATCTCAGGGGGGTTTTTATCCTTCGGTACCTTGATGCATGGATCACCGCGAAGAAAAGTAGCCATCGCCAGAGAGTTCCTGCTCGTCGTCTGGCACGTGCTCACAGAGCACCAGGGGCACATCTACTAGACGCGTTCGTAGGGTGAATTCTTAACAAATGGGGCAAGATTATTACCACACTGGCTGCCGATCAAGCCACCCAGGCACGAAGAGACAAAGGAGAACTTGGTGTCTTAGGGTCTTCGTGTTGAGCTATGCGAACTCCACGCCCTCTGGGGTGAATGCCTTATCTTCCGGGAACATCTTTTGACCTTGGCGGCGAGCAATCTCAATGATGGCGCTGCGGTCGTCTTCTTCAAACTGACGCTGTCCAACTGGAATAGGTTCTATGCGGCTATCGATGCGGGCGGCAACATGCCAGAGAAGATTCACATCCGCCCGTTTGCGTTCGCCGTCAAACCGTGGTGATACCACCAGCAGGTCTATATCGCTCCAAGTATCGGGCTGACCGCTCGCCTGAGAGCCAAAGATGACCCCACATTGAATGGGGATACCCCGTTCAATCAGGGATTGCAGGTATTGCCTGACTATCTTGACAATTGACTCATCAACCATTGGTATACCTCTTCCGCGCGGCGCAGACAATCCTTCACCTCGTCTAGGGAGGGTGGCGGCATAAGCAAATCTGGATAACGTCCTTCTATGTTAAAAGCGTTCATTTCCGCCAGGATGTCTATCTGAGCCTGAGTCAAGGTAAGCGCAGCCAGTTCGGCCAACCTGACCAAGTTGTGGAGCCTGGGAGCTAGGTCTTGGGTATGACGGCATACGTGGGCTTTGAGAAGCTTCTCCAGGGTCAAATGAGCAAAGAACAAACCATGGCTTACCCTGCCGCCTTTGATCAACTCATGTGCTACTTCCCAGTCTTCGGCAGCTCCATTTTGCCAGTAAGCAATCTGCTTTGCAATGTCAATCATTCTCTCTTTTCTCCCTGGGCCATGATCAGAGAGCTATGCCGGAAGCAGTACTGGATGCGCCGCCCCTGGCAGTATGGCCCCATGCGGGCTCATTGAGATACAAGTATACCTCCCTTTGATCTCTCCTGCAAGTTTTGGACATATCTGGCTCTAATCAAGTGTTCCCCTGAAGCCCTGCTTTCTTCTAATAGAAGCAGGGTTACCCCAACATCGCAAGGCTCGGTTCATGGCCTCTGGACAGGAGTTACTACGGAGACGTTTCTCACCTCCCTAGACACGCTGGGTTTATCTTGGCGCCCTGGGCGGAGCGAAGCGGTGCCGCCAATACAAAGACAGTTTCCGACGAATCGTCCACGATGCAGCCCCGACGTCCGGCGATGAGAGGCGGGAGCATTCTTTTATTAGAGAAAACGCGATCAAACCCTTGCGCTGGTTGCTCACCGGCCTTCCTCCCAACGGTGGTGAACCCGGAGCCGGCGCTCCACAGCCTCCAGATCTGCTCAGACCTGACGAAACTTGCCGCTGGACGGATCTCGGCTGGGCGGTTCTGGCGCTAACTTAACGCCG
>JACQYG010000360.1 GCA_016208345.1 Chloroflexota bacterium | reverse complement strand
ACAACGGCGACATCGTGGTGGCGCTCCTGGAGAACGGTGAGGCCACGCTCAAACGCTTCTATCAGGAGAAAGATCACATCAGGCTTCAACCGGCTAACTCCGACATGAACCCCATATACGTTCGCCCGGATCAGTTGCGCATTCAGGGCAAGGTAGTCACGGTCATCCGCCGCATCAGATGAACCTGGTGCCCTAATCCCTGGGGCGGGTATTGTCCCCGCCGCCTGATGACCGCACGGGATCAAGTCAGTAGTGGTTATAGCATTTCTAGGCGGCCCGTCTCGCCGGAGAAGGTGTTGACATGAGGCCCGAAAACAGGCTGAACGATCTGGAGCCCAAAAGGTGGATCAGGTTCCAGAAGAGCTGGTTTGTCCACAATCCTCCGGCCCGGTCCGAGGATTTGCTACTCCACCCGGCGAAGTTCCCCGAGACCATGGTGCAGGAGTTCATCGAGTTCTTTACCAAACGAGGGCAGGTGGTCCTGGACCCCATGGTAGGGACGGGCAGCACCCTGGTGGCCTGTTACCGCGCTGGCCGGCGAGGCATCGGCATCGAGCTCAATCCCAGGTATGCCCAGGTCGCCAGACAGCGCATAGGTGCCCTGGCGATCCCGATGCCCTTCGAGCCTGACGGCCTGGACCCAGCGCCGGAGCAGGTGGTGTTGACGGGAGATGCCAGGAAGCTGGACGAGATGGGACTGCCCCAGATAGACTACTGCATCACCAGCCCACCATACTGGGACATGCTGAAACGCAAGGGATTTGAGACCCAAAGAAGGCGTAAAGACCTGAACCTGGATGTTTCCTACTCTGACTCGCCACAGGACCTGGGGAACATCACCGAATACGAGCGCTTTCTGGAGGAACTGGTGGGGATCTACCGAAAGGTCCAGGCCATCCTGAAGCCGGGGGCATACCTCACCGTCATTGTCAAAAACGTCAAGAAAGGCGGCAAAATGTATCCTCTGGCCTGGGAACTGGGGAAGCGCCTGGGGGATTTCTATGTGCTAATGGACGAGAAGATCTGGTGCCAGGACAACCAAGCCCTGGCCCCCTACGGCATGTTCTACTCTTGGGTCTCGAACACGCACCATCATTACTGTCTGAACTTCCAGAAAGAACGCTAGCTAGAGAAAAGGTTTGAAAGCACTGGGCTTTGTGATATAATGGCTCATAGCTCTGCAAGGACCGCAAATGGAACTCACGCTGCTTTTCCTCCTGGGCTTTGCCATTGTGATCTTCTTCCTTTTCCGCGGGCAGAGGTCAGGGGGAGTGAATCGCTGTACCCGTTGCGATGGAACTGGTCAGGTCAACGAGAGGTGGCCGGATCCCAAGGAGCCGGGTGGCTGGCACATCCTGGAGGGGACATGTCCTAAGTGCAAGGGAAAGGGCAGGGTTTGATTAAATGGGACAGGAGGGCAAAAGGAGATGCAAAATCGCCTGCTGATCGCCGTGGTCATCGGCCTAGTGGTCCTGGTTTGCATTGTCTATGCCGCCATTGCTGTCGCCTTCGTTGGCTCCGGTAACCTGACCGCTCTATTGAGGCCGCCGGCCACCTATGCCCCTGCGAGCACTGCTACCCCCGCCGATACCGCCACGCCCACCCCCACGCGGACGCTGCGGCCTACCAACACGCCGTTCCCCACCGAGTTCCCCACCGACACGCCGTTCCCCACCTCCACGCCGAATCCCACCGCCACCAACACCTTCACCCCTCGGCCGATACCGCCAAGGCCGCCGACCCTGCCACCTACGGCGACGCCGGTCCCGACGCCGTCTTATGACTTCATGGTGGTGACCAGAGACGGCCCCAGTCTGCAGGCCCTCTCGAGCGATCGGCCGGCCTCCATCTTCGTAAAAGTGCTGGACATGAGCGGAAGGGGCATCTCTGGGGTTCCCGTGAGGGCGACGTGGTGTTGCCCGGAGGACTCAGCCACCAAGTCCACTGATGCCAGTGGCGCGCTGGAATTCGCTCTTAGCAGAGGCGACTTCACCATTACCGTGGTCGATGGCGTGCATAGTTCCGACTCGACCCGGGTGTCAACTGCAATACCTGACTTTACCGGCAAGGTGACCTGGAACATCGTGTTCAAACAGATGAGGTGAGCTAGATTAAACGGGCGTCCGGGCGCAAAGTCCTGAGCTCACGCTGTCTTCGAGCCCGATTTGGAATCTTGGCCGTTGGGCGCACGGTTCTGTGGCCACCGGTCGTATTATATTTGGCGGAATGACCGGTGGCTGCCAGCAAGATCAGCTCCGTGCACGAGCTGCTCATCGCCGAGTACGGCCGACCCCAGTGGCACGCTCGGGCCGGCCCCTTGAGCGAACTCATCGGGACGATCCTATCTCAGAATACGTCGGACGTGAACAGCACTCAGGCCTTTGGCAACCTCATGATTACCTTTGGTTCCTTTGAGGCTATCAGAGATGCCCCGGTGGAGGCCATCGCCCAGGCCGTCAAAAGTGGGGGGTTGGCTCAGGTAAAAGCTCCCCGTATTAAGCGCGTACTTCAAGCCATCTCTGAACAGACCGGAGGCCTGAACCTGGACTTTC
>JACQYG010000359.1 GCA_016208345.1 Chloroflexota bacterium | reverse complement strand
TCCTGGGAACGGTGAACGCCTTCGATGCGCCGGGGCGCCAGTCCTTTGTGGTGGAAATGGTGGGCAAAGAGGACCTGATGAATGCCATAGCGCTGAACTCGGCGGTCTTCAACACCGCTCGCATCGTGGGGCCGGCCATGGCCGGGGTGCTGGTGAGCCTGCCCTTTGTGGGCATTGCGGGCTGCTTTTTCCTGAACGGTTTGAGCTTTTTGGCAGTGATCGCTGGCCTGCTGCTGATGCGGCTCCCCAACGGGCCCCGGAGAGAAAGCGGCGAGCCCATGTGGCAAAACCTGACGGCTGGCCTGCGTTACATCCGTGGCGACGCCACGGTCTTCACCCTGGTCACGCTGGTAGGCATGGCCAGCATCTTCGGCATGCCCTATGCGACGCTCATGCCGGTGTTCGCGCGGGATATATTAAAAGTAGATGCTTCGGGGTATGGCTCGTTGATGGCCGCCGCCGGGGTTGGGGCCCTCATGGGCGCCATCGGCCTGGCTGCCCTGGGCCAATACGGTCCCAAGGGCCGTTTGCTCACTGCTGGCAACCTGCTCTTTCCGGCGACGCTTTTGGCCTTTTCCCTCTCACGCTGGTATCCGCTCTCGCTCTTGATCCTGGTGGCCGTGGGATGGAGTATGGTCACCCAGAACGCCACCACCAACACTCTCTTACAGACTACGGTGCCCGATCACCTCCGGGGAAGGGTAATGAGCGTTTATATCCTGATGTTCCAGGGCATGATGCCCTTTGGAAGCCTTCAGGCGGGAGCGGTGGCCAATGCCGTGGGCGCGCCCTTAGCACTGCGCCTGGGCGCCATCATCGCCGCCGGCTACGCGCTCCTGGTCTTCTGGCGCCGGCCCCAGGTGAGGCGGTTGCGATAGACCTCGCCGGCGAAACAAAAACCGGCCTCTCCCCGATGGAACAAGCCGGTCTCGTCACCCTCGATCTCCAGGCTACTGACTCGGGGAACTCGAGTCATCCGCCTAATGCCGCCAGTTTCCTTTTAGCATAGTCCTTCAGCATCTGATTGGGTGAACCTTCGATCACCAACCTGAACTCCCGGCCGGCTTGCTCCAGGTCTCCCAGTTGGGCGTAGACCAGGCCCAAGTGATAATGAGCGTCGTAATGCTCAGGCGCCACCGCCAACACCGCTCGAAGTTCCTGGAGCGCCTCACCTAACTTGCCCTGGACGAAGTAGGCGCTTCCCAGGTTGAAATGGGCCTGGACATCGTTGGGATTGGCCTTTGCCCTGGCCAGGTATAGTGAAATGACATCGGTCGACTGGGGACCAGTTGCCGGAGCCTCTTCCCTCCTTCGGCCAATCCCCAGTTTGCCAAGGATCGAACTGGCCATAGCCTTCCTCTTTCTCCCCCCTTTGAGTAGCTGGTTGGATGTCGAAGTTGCCCAAGCCGATTTATTTTCGCAGGTAGGAATCCGCATAGATAAGCCGGTTATTCAGGACCTGGAGAGTCTTGAACAGCGCAGCCTGGTTGGGGTCCTTCATGTCTACTACAGGATGTCACTTTCAGAGGGACCAAATCTAGTTTAGCACACCGGTCAAGCCCTGTCAAAATGAACAGCAGGCCCACGATGGCAAAGAATAATCAACAAAGGGTTGTCCAGATGTCTTCCTAATGAACATTGACAGAAGACTCAATGTATAATATAACTGTGCCTCAAGGTGACGGTGGCTAACCCCCGGGACCTGGAGGGTCTCATTGGTCGGATTCGTGCCAGGTCAAGCCTGGAGCGTTCCGTGACCATGATTGTCCTCTCCACGTACAAAGAAGACGTGCGAATAGTCCTCCCGGTGTCACCGAGCGCGGCTTGATCTGAAAGCCCGGTCAGGGTTAACCTGACTTTTTCCAACATATCGGGAGTATCTCTCCGGTGGGTTTCGTTAACTTTTCAGTCTTGCTCTTGCTGGGCATCATCTGGGGTTCGTCGTTCATGTTCATCAAGGTGGGGGTAGCCGAGTTGCCTCCACTCCTGGTGGCTGCCGGGCGGATGGGCATCGGGGCTTTATTCTTGCTGGCTCTGCTGATGGTGCAGGGAAAGCGGCTGCCTCGGGGTGGCGGGCTTTGGGCGCGCATCGCCTTGATGGGATTGATCAACAACGCAATCCCTTTCACACTGATCCCCTGGGGCGAGGAACGTATCCCCAGCGCACTGGCCTCTATTTTGAACGCCACCATGCCGCTCTTCACGGTCTTGATCGCCCACTATTGGACGGCTGACGAGCGCCTGAGCCGAGCGAAGCTTTTGGGTGTGACCGTGGGATTTCTGGGGGTGATGGCGCTCATGGGCACCGACGTGACTGACCCGACTCGGGCCAGCACTCAGGGGGAATTGGCGGTCATCGTCGCAGCGGCCTGCTATGCCGTGGCCACCATCTTCGCCCGGAAATACCTGCACGGGCCGGAGCCGGCAGTCCTGGCTACTGGTCAATTGGCTACGGGATTTGTTTTTACCCTGCCCCCGATCTTGCTGACCGTGCGGCCAGGGCCTGCGGCCCCTTCGTTCCCGGCGCTGGCCTCGGTGGCGGCCCTGGGTCTCCTGGGCTCCGGGCTCGCTTATCTGATCTATTACTGGCTCTTGCGGCGGATCAATGCCACCCAGATGTCCCTGGTGACCTATCTCTTGCCGGTGACAGCAGTCTTCTGGGGCGCGGCTCTCCTGGGGGAGTCGTTGGGGGCCAATCACTTCCTGGGCCTGGGCCTGATTTTCGTTGGGATCATGGTGGTGAATGGGACGGGACAACTTGCCTATCGCCGGCTTGGCCATATGCTGAGCGCCTGGCTCTGGCCCGGTCGGGCCTAAACCGTGGGTCTGGCTAAGATCCCATACAAGGGTCAGACATGGAAACCCGATTTACCTGATGGAGGTAGATCGGGTTTCATTTTTTCACGAATCACGAGCCCAGAGATCCCTTAGAGCATCCGAACACGGCGCGAAGGCAGGAGGGGCTTGCGACGCGATCGGTGGGTGGTCGCCCGGAGTGAAACCCTGCTTTGGAATTTCCCCGTTGCCCCTATCCCAGGGGGAAGGTCAGGGAGCCGTGAGGCATCAGGCAGATGCTGGCGTCCTGAGTGCCCAGGTAGTCGTAGGCGAGCCGGAGCGCCTCCTCCCCCGAATGGGCCGGGGTCATCAAAAGCTCCCGCACCATGGGGTCGGGCAGGTCCGATACCAAGATGGTCTTGACCTGCGCCAACAGCCGGGCCACCGCGTAGGCCTTGTGGCCCCCCAGCACGAAGCCTTTACGGAGTTCCTCCTCGATGCGCTGCAAGCTCCCGAACTCCGGCATCCATTTGTAGACGAGGTCCGACCCGGGGCCGTCGGGACAGGCAGCGAAGAGGACGATCACGCCCCCGGGGCGCACTGCCCGGGCGGCGTTCTCCAGGGTCTTGTGGGCCTGGTACATGTTGATGTCCTTGGGGTGACCGCCGCAGGAGACCACCGCCAGGTCCGCCCTGGCGCTCACAGTGACGCCGTAGATCTGGTCCACCAGCCGGCAGCACTTCCGGTGAGCTTTATCGTAGTCACCAGCGAAGACGCCCACGAACTCCTTTTGCTCGTTCAGGACCACGTTGAACAGGTACGGAGGCTGGATCATCTTCATAGCCTCCATCATGTCCTCGTGGACCGGGTTGCCGTCCAGCTTACCGGCCCGGGCAT
>JACQYG010000358.1 GCA_016208345.1 Chloroflexota bacterium | reverse complement strand
TACTTTGCTACCATGATCGTCCTGGCTGGCCTTATCGGTCGCACTGTCCCCCCGGCCGCCGATGGCCAACCTTACGAGAAACAGTGAATGTCCCTGCCCACCCCAGGCTCCTCGAGGTGGTCCGCCAGGCAGCCTCGGGAGCCTGGGGCGCGAGCTTTCTTTTGGCAGTAAAGGAATGGATCTACGTACTGACCTAGTGGGCGCCTGGCGGGTCCGCCAGGCGCATTTTCCTTCGGAGATCACGTTCTACTACCCCAACCGAACGGTCGCCATCAGCCTGACTGGAGCCCACTGTGCCCTGAACTGCGCCCACTGCGGGGGGCACTATTTGGCGGGCATGCAGCCGGTGGAGATAGCGGCGGAGCAGGCCACCACGGGCAAAGGCACCGCAGCCAGGGCTAAGAGTTGTCTCATCTCCGGCGGCTGTGACCACGATGGTCGGGTACCGGTGAGGGCTAAACTGGAGGCGGTGAAAAAGCTCCGCCCTGGCCGGCGCTTCAACTGGCACGTGGGACTCATCGGCCAGGATGATATGGAAGCCATCGCTCCGTACGTCGATGCCATCTCTTTCGATTTTGTGGGCGACGACGCGACGATAAGAGAGGTCTATGGCCTTGATCGGCCGGCCGCCGACTATGCGGAGACTTACCGGGCTCTGGTCAGCCGCTTTTCCGTGGTACCCCACGTGACCATCGGCCTCCGTGGTGGAGAGATCGCCGGCGAGCCGGTGGCCCTGAGAATGCTTCGGGAGCTGGGCCTGCAGTCCCTGGTATTCATTGTCTTCACTCCCACCCCGGGAACCCGGTATGCCGATCGGAGAGCTCCGGATCTGCCTCGGGTGGCGGAGTTATTGGTCGAGGCCCGGGAGATGTTCCCGGATAAACCGCTGATTATGGGCTGTATGCGCCCTGGAGGGTCCTATCGCGTGGAGCTGGACTGTCTGGCAGTGAAGGCCGGCCTCAACGGCATCGTCAACCCTGCCCCGGCGGCGGTGCTACTGGCCCGGCAGTTCGGGCTGGAGGTCCTCCGAGGAGAGGAATGCTGCGTGCTGTGACGGAATCATGCTCGGTGCTTCCATCTGGTCAGCCACTGGAAAGTCAGCTTTCCCTTTCTATGGGCACGGCGGCGGTGCTGGGGCTCCGCCGTATCACGACGGACGCGGCACCCACCACCGCTTACCTGCTCCTGGGTGGCCGGTGTGCCATGGACTGCGCCTTTTGTGCCCAGGCCCGCAACAGCCGTGCCCGGGCTGATGCCCTGTCCCGGGTCCTGTGGCCCACCTATGACCTGGCAGAGGCTCTATCTGGCCTGACCCATGCCTATTCCCAGGGGCAGGTGCAACGTTGCTGCATTCAGGTGACTACGCGGCGCCATGCGGTGGAGGCCACAATGCGCCTGGTGCGGCAGGTGCACCAGGCCAGTCCGGTGCCCATTTGCGCGGCGGTGCAGCCACGGAACCTGAGACAGGTGAACGAGCTATTCGCCGCCGGTGCGGAACGCATTGGGTTCGGGCTGGATGCGGCCTGCGAACGCGTGTTTGTCCAGGTGAAGCACAGGGCACCCGGCTCCTGGCAGCAGCTCTGGTCTTTGATTGAGAGTGGCGCCAAGAGCTTTCCTGGAAAGATCAGCGTACACCTGATCGCCGGGCTGGGCGAGACCGAGCAGGAAATGACGAGAACGGTGCAGGCGCTGGCCGACTGGGGGGTGACTATTGGATTGTTCGCATTTACCCCGGTGCGCGGCACAGCCATGGAGAATCTGCCCCCACCGCCCCTGCCTTCTTACCGCCGCCTCCAGGCAGTGAATTTCTTGATCAAGAGCGGGCTTGTGCGCTTTGAGCGGATGGGCTTCTCCGGTGAAGGCAAGATAGTCAGTTACGGGTTAACTGAGGCCCAACTAATAGACGCCCTCATCGGCGGCCAGGCTTTTCAGACCGCCGGCTGCCCCGGCTGCAACCGGCCCTACTACAACGAACGCCCGGGGAGGGTTATGTACAACTACCCGCGGCCCCTTACGCCCCAGGAGAACCAGGCGGCCATCTCATTGGTCCTTGAGGCCTTGGAGGCCCCTGGCGGCGGTTAGGAGACTCGTAGCAGCTACTTATTGAACTTACGGCAAAGATATTGCCTTTGCATGGTTCTTTGTGCTATAATATCAACATCAAGGGCAAGTAGCTCAGCTTGGTTAGAGCGCAGCGTTGACATCGCTGAGGTCGTAGGTTCGATCCCTATCTTGCCCACCAGTTTTGCCAATAGCGGATGGCTTATAGCCGATAACCGAACACTGAAAAGGCACGGAACAGGACGAATATCCGAGGACAGCTTCAGAGAGGAAAGGGCCGGAGTTGGCTGAAAGCCCTTCCAGCCTTGCCCCGGAGAAAACCCCCTGGGAGCCGCAACCGAAAGCGCACCATGCGCCAGTAGGAGACGCCGGGGAGCGCCCGTTATCAGCTCAATGAGCGGAGAAGAGCGAAGAGTTCGATATCTTTGCTTTTCCCAAACCGGGTGGAACCGCGTGAGGAGCCTCTCGTCCCAGATGGAATGAGAGGCCGTTTTGTTCTTTACGGCCAGTGAAGGCTCCACCACGTGGCAGATGGCCGATGGCAGCGGCTATCAGCCATCAGTGGTATTGAGTATCGTGCCCGCTGCCTGGCTAGTAGGGTAGGGAGGAAAGATATGGTCTATCAAGATCTGGAGAGGATGCGCCACAGCGCCGCCCACGTCATGGCGGAGGCGGTGCTGGAGCTCTTTCCGGGGGCTAAACTGGCCATCGGCCCGGCTATCGAGGAGGGGTTCTACTACGATTTCGACTTGCCGCGCTCGCTGACCCCCGATGACCTGGCAGCCATCGAAGTGGGGATGCGCAACAGTATCGCCGCCAACCGCCCGTTCGTTCGGCGGGAGATCAGCCGGGAGGAGGCCAAGGCGATCTTTGCCGATCAACCGTACAAACTGGAGATCGTGGAAGAGATCCCCGAGGGAGAGGCGATCTCGACATACCAACATGGAAGCTTCGTTGACTTGTGCGCGGGGCCGCACCTGGAGTCCACCGGC
>JACQYG010000056.1 GCA_016208345.1 Chloroflexota bacterium | reverse complement strand
GAGTCGCCCTGCACTATGGCGGAGTCCAGGCCGATGGCCGGGATGACGATGCGGGTCGGAGGCTCGGGAGTCAGGGCACGCTGGCTTAAGGGGGCAGCTCTCCCCTCCTTGGGCCGACGTTCAGGGGCCAGCAGCTCCGCTGCACCGGCCTCAGCCCGGGGCAAAGCAGCCTCCTCTCTCGCTTCCGATGCCAAGGCCGGCGGCCTCTGCCCCTCCGGGACAAGACCATCGCCCAACACTTCCCCGCCGGTGTAGGCTTCCGCCACCAGAACCAAAAGGGCGGTCAGAGCTGCCACCTCCATTGCCAGGAGCAGGGTGTCCACCGCCTGCCGGAGACCCTTTCTGCGGGATCTTTCCTGGGCCTCGGGCCTCGGGGCTCTGAACTTCGTCGCCAGAGCCATCGGGCGCAGATAGCACCCGGCAAAGCCCCCGGTCCGCCCGGAACCACCAGCAACTGCCTCCAGTACCAGGCCAGGCCCAGGCGACCTGTGCTTGCCGCGCTCCAGGGCTGAGGCTATGACCTGCAGGTCACTTGCCAGAGCCTCCCGGCGCTTGCGCGTCACCAGGGCCTCTGCCTCCGAGAGAGTGATCTGACCCAGGCATCGCCCGCCCATGTGCATCGCCTACCTTTGCGTCGCCTAAGCTACCTCGGCCTCGTAGACCTTCACCCCGCGCCGGGCCAGCTCAGATATGAGCACGTCGGGCACAATGCAGGCCTCCGGCGCGAAGACGCCCTTCTCTCGAACGGCACCCCGGGCTAGCATGACCGCGCCGATGGCCGCCGGTATGCCGGTGAGCCGTCCCATTTTGTCAACGGCGCTATAAGTATTAACGGTCTTGGCCTTGATGTAGCGGGGGATGGTCAACGGTTCGGGGTGGCCACAATGGAAAACCTCCACCTTCCCCAGGGGCTCGGGGAACTCCACCACCTCTTTACCGGTCATGGCCGGCACGTCCAGCCATTGACCGTTCAGATAAGTGGGGACCTTTCCAGTTACGGCGTAGAAGACATGCTTGATCACCGCCAGGCCTTGGGAATCGGCGGCTCCGCCGGCCCAAGCCACCTTGATCTCTCCTACCTCGTCCAAGAGGTCAGCGCCCTTCCTGGCCATCACATTGGTCATCCCGGGGGTCCATCCCAGCCCAGTTATGGCGGTGACCCCGGCTTTTCTGGCAGCGCCGTCTTGGGCCAAAACCTCCTGCATGGGGCCATAGTCGTCGCAGATGTCCACATAGTTCACCCTGGCCTGCACTGCCGCCTTCACCATGTTCGGCGCGAAGCGATAGAAAGGACCGATGCATCCCACCGCGGCGTCGGCCCCCGAGAGGACGCTCACCAGGGAGTCCTGGCTATTGGCGTCCACGAAAGCTGCCTGGGCCCGTCCCCCCAGGCTGGCGGCCAGTTTCCTGGCGTTCTCCACGCGATAGTCCGCGATCACCACCTGGGCATCGCTGAACTCCAAGAGGTCCTTGACCACGAAGCTTCCCATGTCACCGCAACCGCCTAAGACCACGATCCTCACGCTTTACCTCCACATATTGTGTTGATCTGGTCCCGGGGACAAGAGGATGAACCCCCGCATCCTGAGATCGAAGCATTGGCCAGGAAAGTATACCATCGGCCCCCAGGCAAGTCAATGAATCGGGCTCTCCTAGGACCCGGTCAGGTCGGCAGGCGTTGGCATCTGCGGGCAGAGGGTGCAACCCCTCTACTTGCGAAGAAACCTCGCCCGGCGCCTCACGCCGCTGCGGGGATGGATGTGCACCCGGGCCGGACCGCTGCCGTCATCAAGGTACACATCCTCGCCGACCAGCTCGAGCACCTGCCCGGAGATGACAGCAAGCAGACCCACGTTGAGCGGGGCCACCTGTGCCGTGGCCAGACGCCGGGGTTCCCGGGGCGGGAGATGGCCCAGGACCTGGATGTCTGCACCGCTCTCCACCTGAACCTGGATCTCTCCGCGGTAATTCCCAATCTGGCCTCGCACTTCGACGGCGTCGCCCTCCTTCAGGGCGAGCACCTCTCCGCGTCTTACATATACCAGGATACCGGCATCATCGTCCTGGATGTAGAACTGCCCGGGGCTGAAAATGCCTGCCTCTACCGTCACCTGACCTCGTACCGCAAGCCGGGTGCCGCTGGCCAGACGCCGTGCCTGGGCCAGCGAGGTCAGGGCGAACCCGGCACGCTGGGTGCTCCCTGGGGCGGGGGTAGCCGTTGGCGCCGGTCGATTTGGGCGGCCGGGGCTGGGTGGATAATCCTCCGTCCAGGGCTCTTGGCCGTCCCGAGCCCGGCTGAAGGAACGATCGTAGTGCGCCTTGCCATAGCTAAATGAATCAGCCACCCGACCGTCCGGCCAGAGTAGATTAACCTGATCGCCATCGTTGTTCAGGGCCAGTCCCGTGACCTTGCCGAAAAAGACAAGGTATCCCTTGGGCGGGATGCCAGTCCCCGCCGGGATCGTGTAGCCCTTGCTCCCGGCGCCCAAGGCATCGTCCAGGAACCAGCCGGACAGGTCTACGGCCTCCTCACCGGCGTTGTATAGCTCCACCCATTCGTCGTCGCTGTTCACCACCCCGTCGGAGGCCCAGTCCACCTGCCGGGGTGCAGCCAGGACCTCGTTGATGTAGACGAACACGAGGGGGTTCCTGGGTGGCGCGGTCGCGGTGGGCGTGATCCCAGCCCACGGCGTCACCGAAGGTGTAGCAGTTGGACCTGGTACCGGCGTGGAGGTCCTGGTCAGTGTAGGGGTGGCGCTGGAGGGGGGCAGGCTGGTGGGGGTGCTGCTCGCCGGCGCCGTTGGCGATGGAGCAAGGGGAGAGGTGCTGGTGGCAGTGGCGGTGGGAGGGTCGTCCCAGGTGAAGCTCAGGTCATCCCAGAACACCGTCGCCGACTGGGCAGCATTCAGGATCATGACTGCCCTGACCGCGGCGGAGCGGGCCTTGGATGGAGCCACCGAGGAGTTGGTGGACAGGAAGCGGAAGGTTGCCTCGTCGGTTTGTAGGGCACCGACCGAGGTCGTCCACGCTATCTCCGGCCCCGAGCCATCGCCAGAAGCGTACCACTTCACCTCCAGGTAGGCCTTAGCCACGGCCGACGTGTTCTTCCAGGCAAAACCGGACAGGGTATAATGACTGCCTCCTCGCACTATCACCACCTGATAGAGCCAGGTGCTTCCCTGGCTGGAGCTGGTCAGGGCGCCGGACACGGCGCCTCCATGGACCGGCGAAGGGGCCTGGGTCAAGGTGCCGTTCTGGCATAACCAGCCCGTTGGGGTTCCGCTGGAGCCCTGTTCAAAGCCGCCATTAGCCAGGAGGTCCGGCCCGGCGGCGAATGGGGTCAATTGGAGGGGCCGAATCCAGCCAAACCAGGCAACTTGCCCCAGGGAGAAAGCTGACAAGGCCAGGAGGATGAGCGCGACAGGAAGTCGCAGACGGGTCCTGGACATGTTGGCTACCCTCGTTTAACAAGACAAGCTCGGCAGCGTACCAACTGTACAGATTTAACTTATGGTATGAGTGGGCTTCTGGCTAGGCCTTGTGTCGGGCACGCAGGACCCGCGCGACCAGGGCGAGCCCAAAGAGGGCCAACCCACCGAGCGGCACACCCAAACCCAGGCCGGTTTGTGGCATCGCCTGCTTGGGTATCGGTGTGGGGGTCGCCGTGGGCGGGAACCGGGTAGCCGTGGGCGTCGCCGGCGTCGGTGTGGGGTGGTAGAATGAGGTAGGCGAGGGCGTCGGCGCCGGAGGTGTCGCGGTTGGCGTCTCGGTGATCCTGGCCACACTGGGTGTCCAGGTGACCGTGGCCGCCGGGAGGGGGCCACTGATCCGGGCGTAGAACACCACTGCCAACAGGATTAACCCCAACACCATGAAGGCTCCCAGGCCCAGGATGGCCAGTATTAGCGCCCTATTAGGCCCCTCGGCTGGTTTTAACTCCATGCTTCACCTCCTGGACACACGATCAAAGCGGGCCGGCGAGGCATCACTGACTCTGGGACAAAGGCCGGCCGCGACAATCCAAAATTATCCCCAGGGGACCCCCCTCCACCCTGGCCACGGCGGCCCGGCCCCTCTGTCCCAGGCCCACGTCCAGGGCGCCTCCAGGGCGGAGCATCATTTGTGCTCGCTGACCGGCCACCAGCGGCACCCTTTCCAATTGGCCAAAAGGTATGCTCATAGACAGGCCGGGCTGGCCCTCGAATTGCACCTCTACCTTGAGCGCCGTGCTGCCCGCCCGGGCCCGGCCACCCACACCGATGGCGGTGCCAAGCTTGAGCAGGGCGTCCATCTCCATCACCTGGCCGGCTGCCAGCGGGCTCAAGGAGGCCAGGGCACCCAACTGAGGCAGCATGGAATCCACATCCAACGCCAACTGCACCAGGCCCACCGGCGCTGCGGCGTCCAGCGCCATCAGGGCCGCCGCCTGGTAGGGAAGAGACGAGAGCTCTCCCCCGCTCAGGCAGATCAAGTCCACCGAGCCAGGTAGATCCATTCCGCGCATCACCGCTGACAACTCTTCGGAAAGCCGGGAGGACCCGGTGTCCTTTCCCTCGGCCGTGGGACGCTGCGTCACCAGGCAGCGGTAGGTACCGGCCTGGGCCAGGCCGACGGTGATCTGCCGATGACCTACGTCCAGGCCCAGGACCCGCTGGCCGTAGCGCTGGGCCAGGAAGCGCCAGCCTCTTCCCAAAGCCTCGGTGGTGCTTTCCACCGGCGCCGAGGCCCACTGACTCAGTGGACCAAAGCCGGGAAGTTCTGGCAGTTTATTGCTCCGGTACAACTCTCCTAGTGCTGCGGCCAGGTACTGGCCGTTGGGAATTCCCAGTTGCGGCAGCACGTTGCCGGCCTCATGGAAAGCAAAGCCGGGGCCTAACGCCTGGGCGATCTCCCGACGTCGGGAGCGATCCCCAGCGTAGATCACCGGGAGGCCCGAGGGGAAGCCTGGGTCCCGAGATATGGCTTTAGCCAACGCCAGGAGACCGGTCCCCGTGCTGCCGTCCACGCTACCTGCCAGCACCAAAGCCTCGGGTGCAAA
>JACQYG010000354.1 GCA_016208345.1 Chloroflexota bacterium | reverse complement strand
GCCGGCCCAGTATTGCTACCGTTGAGCGGTGTACCGGTGTGAATCATTCCGGGGAGCCGGATGCGTGAGACATGCTTGCCTGCGAAATCGTGAGGTAACTGGGTGAAAGAGCGGTATTTCTCACGAGAGTCTATCCATCAGAAGTCCATAGAAATGCTTGATCAAATAAAAGAGCACAAGCAAAAGCACCACATCGCATTCGTCCCAGGGCATTCAGCTTTGTTAGTTTTGGACATGCAGAAATACTTTTTGAGCGATTTCTCCCATGCCTATATTCCTAGTGCTCAGGCAATAGTTCCTGGCATAAAGGACCTGATAAAAGCATATTCAGCAAAAGGCCTGCCTGTAATCTTTACCCAACACGTGAATTCTCCTCAAAATGCAGGGCTCATGGCGAAATGGTGGAGAGATTTGATCAGAGAAGAGGACCCATTAAGCGATATCATTGGGGAGTTAAATCTTTCCAGCGGCACAATTCTCAAAAAAAGCCAGTATGATGCTTTCTACGAGACTCCCCTGGCAGATATCCTGAGAAAGAAAGAGGTGACCCAGGTGGTGATATGTGGAGTGATGACGAATCTCTGTTGCGAGACCACCGCACGCTCTGCCTTTGTCCGGGGGTTTGAGGTCTTCTTCCCCATTGATGGAACTGCTACCTACAACGAGGAGTTTCACCTGGCAACGCTTTTGAACCTTTCTCATGGATTCGCCACTCCGGTGCTGGTGGAAGAAATACTTGACCACTTTGCGGGGAGAAGATGAAGGCTGAAAATGTAGCTATCATCGGGGCAGGCCCGGCTGGAACAGCGACCGCGATACAACTCAAACGCCATGGTATAGCCCCCAACCTTTTTGAAAAAAGTGAAACAGGGGGTCTTTTGAGAAATGCTAATTTGGTGGAGAATTACCCCGGGTTTCCGGGTGGTATTTCGGGCCTGAACCTTGTAAATCTTTTTGAGAAACAGCTTAGAGAGAGTGGAATTAAAGTCATTTATGAAGAGGTGACAAAACTTGACCTGGAAGACGGGATGTTTCTCGTAGAGACCCCGGGAAGAATCTGTTATTCGCAGGTAGTGGTAGTTGCCTCTGGGACTAAACCAAGGAGATTTACAGATTTTGAACTACCGGAAGGGGTTAGAGATAAGATTCTATATGAGATTTACCCTATCCTTAGAGTGAAAAGGAAGAAGATAGCCATCGTCGGAGCCGGTGACGCAGCCTTTGATTATGCCCTGAATCTTGGAAAGAATAACGAAGTTGTTATTCTCAATCGAGGTGAGGCGGTGAAATGCCTCCCCATCCTCCGGGAAAGGGCAAGGGTATCGCCCAGAATCACCTATTGTGAAAACACCGAGATTTCCAGGATTATGAGCGGCTCCCAAAATAGAATGCTTCTCGAATGCATGGGTCCCGAGGGAATCTCAAAACTATACGCCCACTTTGTGGTATTTGCCATCGGCAGAGAACCGCAACTTGATTTCTTATCAGAAAAGTTAAGGGATAATGCCGGTGAAATGGAGAACAGAGGGGTTCTCTATTTTGTTGGTGATGTGAAAAATGGTGCCTTTAGACAGACCGCGATTGCCGTAGGGGACGGAATTATGGCCGCGATGAAGATATACCGAAGGCTGGAGGAGGCGTATAAATGAAAGTTCTTGCTTCGACAGGAACAGAAGATGTCGCCACGGTTTATATTGCTGAGATCGGAGAAGGGAAGCTGGTGGAGTTTGTGGAATCAGTGCAACCGCCGCTACCCAGAGAGAAGAAGTGGGTCTTGATCGTATCAACCCTGTTTGGCTGTCCTGTAAAGTGTCTCATGTGCGATGCGGGAAGCTATTACCGGGGAAAACTATCTAAAGAAGAGATATTCGCCCAGGTAGATTTCTTGGTAACCAAAAGATTTCCCAATGGTAGCATTCCGGTAGAAAAATTCAAAATCCAGTTCGCCAGGATGGGAGAGCCTTCTTTTAATTTAAACACGCTTGAGGTCCTTGAAGAACTTCCGCATCGCTATAATGCCGCTGGGCTAATGCCCTCTCTCTCCACGATTGCTCCCGCCGACACCGATAGATTCTTTGAGAGGCTCATTGAGATAAAGAAAAAAAGATACACCGGAGGACGATTCCAGCTTCAGTTTTCTATCCATACTACGGACGAAAAATTGAGAGATAGGCTAATCCCAGTGCGGAAATGGGATTTTGTCAAGATCGCCGAATATGGAGAGCGATTCTATGAAAAGGGCGACAGGAAGATAACCTTAAACTTTGCCCTTGCCGAAGAAATGCCAGTGGAGCCGGGGATTCTTCTAAAGCATTTTGCTCCTGGTATATTCTTGATCAAAATAACCCCACTGAATCCAACTTATCAGGCGAAGAAGAATAGGCTTTCGTCGTATATCGATCCATGCCAGCAAGGAATGGATTATCAAGTAGTGAAGGAACTTCGTGCCTCCGGCTATGAGGTTATCGTGAGTATTGGGGAGGTTGAAGAAAACCACATCGGTAGCAACTGCGGGCAGTACGTGATGAAACATTTAAAAGCAGAAGAGCATATCAAGGACGGATATACGTACAGGGTCCAAGAATATTCTCCTTGAACGTCCGCCGTCCCAACCCCTACCGCCGCGGGACCACTGAGGTCACTGAGAAGCACTGAGCAGACTGAATCGGTGGTCTCAGTGTCGTTCAGTGCTTCAGCGATCTCAACTGGACAATCGTTTGATCCAGCGCCTTCGCCCCGAAATTCAGCAGCCGGCCCACCTTGTACCCTGACGCTTTGAGGTACGGCAACGCTGGCATGAAGTAAATCTCCTCCAGCGTGGCCTTTCTTGCCAAAGCCTTGGCTTTCTGAGGAGGGCAGGGGTGCTCGTCCTTGATTTCTCAGGAAGTCCGGGCTATAATTGCACCATTAGCTGGGATCGGTGGTGATGAAGATGCCTGATCTGGTGGGCCGCACCCTGGGCCAGTATCGCATCATCGAGCAGTTGGGCCGGGGCGGCATGGCCACTGTGTACAAGGCCTACCAGCCCTCCCTGGAGCGCTATGTGGCGATCAAGGTGCTGGCCTCGGCCTTTACCGAGGACCCCGCCTTCATCAGACGTTTCAAGCGCGAGGCCACCGCCATTGCCGGCCTCCAGCACCCCAACATCGTCCCGGTGTACGATTTTGGCTGGGAGGGCGACGTCGCCTACATCGTGATGCAGTACATCTCCGGCGGCGCCCTCAAAGGACAACTGGGCCAGCCCGCCGACCTATCCTTCACCATCAGGGTGATCTCCCAGGTAGCCGCGGCCCTGGACTACGCCCACGGCCAGGGCATCGTCCACCGGGACATCAAGCCCGCCAATATCCTGCTCACCTCTTCAGACTGGGTCCTCCTCACCGACTTCGGCATCGCCAAGATGGTCTCGGCCACCAGCGCGCTCACCCAGACCGGGCGCATGGTGGGCACGCCACAGTACATGTCGCCGGAGCAGGCCCAGGGCGAGGCGGTGGATGCCCGCAGCGACATCTACTCCCTGGGCGTGGTGCTCTACGAGATGCTCACCGGGCAGCCGCCGTTCGACGCCGACACGCCGTTGGCGGTGGTGCTCAAGCACATCTCGGCGCCCCTGCCCCTGCCCAGCCAGGTGGTCCCGGACCTGCCCGAGGCCGCCGAGCGCGTGATCATCAAGGCCCTGGCCAAGGCCCCGGGGGACCGTTACCAGACCGCCGGAGCCTTAGCCGCCGCCCTGGGCCAGGCGGTGAGCGGCGAGCCCGTGGCAATACCGGTGGCCGCGCCGACCCCGCCGCCCGTGGCCGCCACGCCAGTCCGGGCAGCAGTCCCTGAGGCGGCCCCCGCCCCCAGGCATATCCCCTCCTGGCTGGCGGCCCTGGCGGGCCTGCTGGTTGGGGCAGCGATCCTGGGTGGCGGGGTGATGGTGGGCCTGCAGGCCAGGGGCCCGAGCCCGCCGCCGTACTACCCCGCGGGGCCCACGGCCCAGGCCCAGCCTGGACCTCCGATACAAGGCACCGGCCCGGCTCAGCCCATGTCCATGGAGGTGAAAGTGCTGCCGGGGGAGGTGGGGCTGAAGGTCAAGCTCCTGGGGCCGACGGGCGGGCCGATGGCCGACCTGGAGGTGGACCTGTGGAAGTCGGCGCCCACGGGACAGAAGCCGCCCGACGCCGGGTCCATGCGCACTGGTCAGGATGGGGTAGTCTCCTTCAAGGTGGAGCCAGGGGAATACTGGGTCGGCTTCAATGCCTACGGCTTCCCCGCTGACCTGGTCTATCCCATGCCGGCCTCGGTTTCGGTGTCCCGAGAGGGGACCACCGAGGTGGCGATCAAGATACCTGCCTCCCAGCAGGGTCCCCCGGGCGCGTCGCTTGAGGTTAACGTCCGGCCCGAGGGGGACGTGGGCCTGAAGGTCCGCCTGCGTGGCCCAGATGGCAGGCCCCTGAAAGGCCTGGAGGTGGATTTGTGGAAGTCAGCGCCCCAGGGGCCGCCTGATGTCGGCGGATTCACGACCGATAGCGACGGAGTGGCCTTCTTCAAGGTGCCCTCCGGCCGGTACTGGATCGGCTTCAACCGGGACAACTTTCTCGCTGACCTGGCCTACCCGTGGCAACCAATGGAGGTGAACGTGGCCAAGGAGGGCACCACCGAGGCTATCCTGAAGTTGACGACGAAAGGCTTGTATCAGCCCGGCGGCCCGCCCATGGGGCCACCTCCACCGGCCAAGGTGAACGTAGTGCCCGGAAAACAGTCCCTGGCCATCAAGGTCCTTAAGCCCGACGGTAGCCCCATGGTTGACCTGGGCGTAGCGGTGTTCAAAGGCCAGCCCATGGGGCCGCCGGACCCTAGCATGGGTCGGCCGACAGACCGCTCTGGCAAAGCGTCTTGGGACCTGCCAGCCGGCGACTACGCCATCGCCTTCAACCCGGACAACTTTCCCGGGGACCTGGTTTACCCGGGCCCGCTCTACGTGACGGTCAAGCCCGACAGCACGACCACCGTGGACGTCACCCTGGAGGCCCTAGCCCGCTAGAAGAGGGACACGGGTACCGCCCGGCTCAAATCCACCGCCAGCGATTTGCCAACGACGGCCAATGCGATTGGCCTGCTTCCCTAGTAAGAGGGCACGAACGAAAAAGCCCCCGCAATCCGGCGGGGGCTTTTGGCTGAACCTTCGCTTCTGGACGGCCAATGCGATTGGCCTGCTACCCAAGGTAAAACGACGGCTAGGAGCCCAACTCTCCCGGGGTCCCCAAGTCCCGACTATGTCGGGACTTGGGGTGTCGTCCGCGTTGGGCGATTTGCTGGTGAGAACGGCGCTTAGTACTCCATCCCACCGCCGGGCGGCATGGACGGGGCCTTCTCCTTCTCGGGGATGTCGGTGACCAGGGCCTCGGTGGTCAGGATCATGGAGGCGATGGAGGCGGCGTTCTCCAGGGCCGACCGGGTGACCTTGGCCGGGTCGATGATCCCCTTCTTGATCATGTCGCCGTAATCCATGGCCAGCACGTCGAACCCTATGGCCAGGTTACTGTCCTCTTTCTGCTTGCGCTGGACGGCCTCCACTACCACCGCTCCGTCATAGCCGGCATTCATGGCGATCTGGCGCATGGGCTCCTCCAGGGCCCGGCGCAGGATGTTCACGCCGGTGGCCTCGTCCCCACCATTGACCTGGGCCTTATCCAGCGACGGGATGGCATTCAAAAGCGCCACGCCGCCGCCGGGGACAATCCCTTCCTCCACCGCGGCGCGAGTGGCGGACAGGGCGTCCTCGACCCGGTGCTTTTTCTCCTTGAGCTCCACCTCGGTGGCGGCGCCCACCTTGACCACCGCCACGCCACCAGCCAGCTTGGCCAGGCGCTCCTGGAGCTTCTCTTTGTCGAAATCGGAGGTGGTTTCTTCTATCTGGGCCTTGATCTGCTTGATGCGAGCCTGCACTGCCGTATCGGACCCTTTGCCCTCGATGATGGTGGTGTTGTCCTTGTCCGCAACCACGCGGCGGGCCCGACCCAGGTCAGCCACGGTGGCGCTTTCCAGCTTGCGGCCAACCTCTTCAGAGATGACCTTGCCACCAGTCAGGATGGCGATGTCCTCCAGCATGGCCTTGCGGCGGTCACCGAAGCCCGGGGCCTTGACCGCCAGGCAGTTCACGGTGCCGCGAAGCTTGTTGACCACCAGGGTGGCCAGGGCCTCGCCATCCACGTCCTCGGCGATGACCAAGAGATTCTTCGAGACCTGGAGGAACTTCTCCAGCACCGGCAGGATGTCGGCGATGGCCGAGATCTTCTTGTCGGTGATGAGAATGTAGGGGTCTTCGATCGCCGCTTCCATGCGATCCGGATTGGTAATGAAGTAAGGCGGGATGTAGCCCCGGTCAACCTCCATGCCTTCCACGTACTCGGTCTCGAACTTGAGGCCCTTGGACTCCTCCACGGTGATGACGCCGTCCTTGCCTACCTTGTCCATCACCTCGGCGATGAGGTCGCCGATCTCCCGGTCAGCGGCGGAGATGGCGGCCACGTGGGCGATGTCGGCCTTCTCGGTGACCGGCTTGGACATGGCCTTGACCTCGGATACGATGGTCTCCGCGCCACGCAGGATGCCAGTCTTCAGCAGCATGGGGTTGGCGCCGGCAGCCACGTTCTTCAGCCCCTCGACGACGATGGACTGGGCCAGGACGACGGACGTGGTGGTGCCATCGCCGGCCACATCGTTGGTCTTGGTGGCCGCTTCCTTTAGCAATTGGGCGCCCATGTTCTCATAGGGGTCTTCCAGCTCGATCTCTTTGGCCACGGTGACACCATCGTGGGTGACGGTGGGGGCGCCAAATTTCTTGTCCAAGGCCACGTTGCGACCCTTGGGCCCCAGCGTGGTCTTAACTGCCTCGGCAAGTACGTCCATCCCCTTCTTCAAGGACCGTCGGGCATCTTCGCCAAACCTGAGTTGTTTTGCCATTGTTTTCGTCCTCCTTACGCTGATTTTGAATTTCGAAGTTCGAATTTCGAAATTCCACCTAGTCCTTGGAAACGATGGCCAGGATGTCTTTCTCGCTGAGGATCAAAAGCTCCTCCTCGTCGATCTTCACCTCAGTGCCAGCGTACTTGGCGAAGAGGACCTTGTCGCCCACTTTCACCTCCATGGGCAACCGCTTTCCGTCGTCCGTGACCTTGCCCGGGCCGGCGGCCAAAACGGTACCTTCCTGAGGCTTCTCCTTGGCCGTATCAGGCAGGACGATGCCGCTCTTGGTCACCTCCTCCTTGGGTGTAGCCTTCACGACCACCCGGTCCCCTAAAGGCTTCAGTGTGGTGGACATTTGCAAACCTCCTTACTCTGAAGATTTTTTGTGTCGATCGGCCATGCTCCATCGACGAATTAGCACTCTCGGTATCAGAGTGCTAACGCGTATAATATAGCCTAGACCGCAAGGTTAGGCAAATTCACCTGCGGGTAAATACGCCATATTAGCGGCTAATTGCTGCTTGAATGTATTAAAAGCTCTTGTTTTCGATATGTTACGCCGCCTAACGTGGTTGGGCTGCTGCCCTCCCCTCCAGCCTTGACAGCAGATGCTTGTTTGGTTATAGTGGGGGCGGAGGGCCCTCCGCCCCCACTAGTTAAAGAAAGCAGAGGTTCGCATGCGCATCGGCATTGATGCCAGCCGCGTGGCGACGACTGAGCGCACGGGCACCGAGGGGTATTCCTATCATCTGATCAGGCACCTCTTGAGCATCGACCGGCATAACGAGTATACCTTGTACCTCCGTAGCCCGCTGCCTCCCGCGCTCTCGCCTTCCTTGGCGTTGACCCGCCTGCGGGTGATGCCGTTTCCCCGGTTGTGGACCCATTTGCGCCTGTCCTGGGAGATGGCTCTCCACCCGCCTGATGTCCTCTTCGTTCCCGCCCACGTCCTACCGTTGGTTCACCCCAAACGCTCGGTGGTCACCGTCCATGACCTGGGCTACCTTTACGAGCCCCAAGCCCACCGTCCGGTCGATCGATGGTACCTGAATTGGTCCACCGGGTACAACGCCAGGGCGGCTACCCTGGTCATCGTCGATTCCCAGACCACGAAACAGGACCTGGTTAGGGCATATCACATCCCCCCCTAGAAAATCCGGGTGGTGTATCTGGGCGTGGATCAGGATCTAGGCCCGATGAAAAACCCGGCTGAGATCGACGTGGTGAAGAGACGGTACGGGATACAAGGCGACTATTTCCTCTCCGTGGGCACCCTGCAGCCGCGCAAAAATCTGGCCAGGTTGGTGGAGGCCTTCGTTTCTTTACCGGTAAAGGAT
>JACQYG010000353.1 GCA_016208345.1 Chloroflexota bacterium | reverse complement strand
GTCAAGTGTCGTCCAAGCCGAGGCGGGTATGGCGCACCCTGCACGACCCGCGTGAGTTGCACACCATATGCGAATCTTAAGGTTCAAACCCTTGACACGACTTAGAACATCTCGGCGGTGAGTGGAGGCTTTTTTCAGGAAGGCCATTGATGGTGTCCCTATGAGACGTGCACGCTTCCAGAAGGCAATCCTCCTTTGACTTGTGGCTAAAACTCTGTATAATGTTTCATAGACAAATTATACAGAGAAAGGTAGGCCATGTTTGTTGACCGGGAACAAGACCTAGCCGACCTGAACGACATCCTGAGCTGGCCGGGAGCCCAGTTGATCCTGGTCTCCGGCCGCAGGCGCGTCGGCAAGACCACTCTCCTCATCGAGTGGGCTCGGCGTAGCGGTTACCCCCTGGTCTATTGGGTAGCCAGTCGCTCCTCGGCCGGGGTGTTGCTGCAAGATTTCTCCCAGGCCCTCTGGCGTCACACTCACCCCAACGATGTGATGCCGACCAGCTTCTCCTACGACACCTGGACCGAGGCCTGCCGGCAAGTCGCGGCCCTGGCCGCCAACCAACGTCTTATCGTCATCCTGGACGAGTTCGCCTACGCCGTCGACGCCGACCCTTCTCTCCCCTCTCTCCTGCAGAACGCTTGGGACCATCACCTCAAGCAAAGCCAGGTCTGCCTGGTACTCTCCGGCTCACACATCAGCCTGATGAACGAGCTGCAAACCCACGCTGCCCCTCTCTATGGCCGCTTCACGGCGCAACTGCGGGTGGACCCGCTGCCTTTTCGGGCGCTCAAGGAGTTCCTACCTCGCTACGATACAGAGAAGCGAGTAGCCGTCTACGCCATCCTGGGCGGTATTCCGGCCTACCTGGAGCATTTCAGCGACCGGCACACTCTGCGCGAGAACCTGGAACGCACGGTCATGCGTCGCACTGGCATGTTCCGCAATGAGCCCCCGGTGCTCATTGGCGACCTGGTGCGGGAGCCGCGCTACTATGCAGCCATCCTACGGGCCATTGCCGCCGGCAGGCACACGCCGGATGAGATCGAGAAGGCGGGTACCGTGCCGCCGGGCAACGTGGGCAAGTACCTGAGCAAGCTGGTAGAACTCTACCTGGTAGAGCGTCGGCTGCCGGCCACGGTCCCGAGGGAACAGCGCACTACGCAAAGCCGCTACTACTTGCGAGACCCTTTCCTGCGTTTCTACTATCGCTTCCTGGAGCCCAACCAGGACTTGCTGGAGCTGAGCCTTACCGACGCTCTCTGGTCGCTGATCAATGAGCAACTGCGAGCCTTTATCGGCGCAACCGCCTTTGAGGAACTTTGTCGGGAGTGGACGCTGGTTCAGGGCCGGACGGGCAAGCTCCCTTTCGTCCCCCAGGCCGTAGGTGGGCACTGGAACCCCACGGTGCAGGCGGACGTGGCGGCTGTCTCCTGGCGGGAAAAGGCGATCCTGCTGGGAGAGTGCAAGTGGGGGACGGAGCCCGTGTCCCGCCAGGTGGTGAGCGAGTTGATCGAGGACAAGACGCCCCTGGTGCTGGCCGCGCTGCCGGATGGCAAGACAGGCTGGAGGGTGTACCATGCCCTCTTTGCCCGGGCCGGCTTTACCGAGGCGGCAACGGCCTTGGCCAGAGAGCGTGGGATCATGCTCGTTGATTTGGAGCAATTGGGGCGGGAGTTAGAGGGCTGATTAAGGAGAGTCTGCCCTATGAGCAAACGGGAAGATATTCTCATCATAGGCGGTGGCGTCATCGGTGTCTGCACGGCCTACTACCTGGCCGAGCGGGGCTGGACGGTGACGCTGGTTGAAAAGGATGACATTGGTGCGGGCTGCTCTTACGGCAATGCCGGGCTGATCGTCCCCAGTCACGCCATCCCTCTGGCCGCGCCCGGGGCACTGACTCAAGGGCTGAAGTGGCTGCTGGATCCCGATAGCCCCTTCTACATCAAGCCGCGCTTTGACCTTGAGCTTTTCCGCTGGCTCTGGAGGTTTCGCGCTGCTTGCAAAGAGGGACCGATGCGCCGGGCCATCCCAGTGCTGTTGGCCCTGGGCCGGGCTAGCGTTGAACTCTTTGAGGAACTAGCCGCCAGCAATGACCTGGAATTCGGTTATGAGCAGAAGGGATGGCTATGGCTCTTCAACAGCCAGCGTGGTTTCGAGAAGGGTATTGAAGAGGCCCACCTGCTGCAAGAGTTCGGCGTTGTATCGCAAGTCCTGGACGCGGCCGGCATACGCCGGATGGAGCTGAGCGTTACGCCCTCCGTCATCGGCGGGATCTACTACCCGGAAGACGCCCACCTGATCCCCGACCGCTTTGTGCGAGAGCTTGCCCGCCTGGCCGAGAGCCGGGGGGCCTGTCTAAAAACAGCCACGGAAGTGTTGGGCTTTGAAACCACCAGCCGGCGGATTTCGGCGGTGGTCACCACCCGCGGCAATTTCAAGCCGGATCAGGTGGTGCTGGCCACGGGGGCCTGGTCGCCAGTTGTGGCCCGCGAACTGCGGCTCAGGCTGCCCATCCAGGCAGCCAAAGGCTACAGCATTACCGTTAAAACTCCTCCCACCCGCCCTCACGTGCCTCTCTACCTGAGTGAAAGCAGGGTGGCCGTGACGCCTATGGGCGAGTTGCTGCGCTTCGGCGGCACACTGGAACTGGTCGGCCTCGATCTGTCAATCAATCGGCGGCGGGTAGCCGCCATCAGCCAGGCTGCCCGCGAGTATTTGTCCGGTATGACCGGGCTGGAACTGATAGAGATCTGGCGCGGTTTACGGTCCGTTTCGCCGGACGGTTTACCCATCATCGGGCGCAGCAAATCGCTGGAAAACCTGATCGTCGCCAGCGGCCACGGCATGCTCGGCATGTCCCTTGGCCCGATCACCGGCAAGCTGGTGTCGCAAATCCTTTCCGGCGAAGCGCCGGCCATAGACCTGACGCCGCTGAGGGTGGAACGATTTTCGTGAGCTCATCGGAGGTAGGTGCTATGAAGTACGGAATGATCGTCAAAATTGCTATATTTGTTGCCATCCTCGTTGTCGCCAATGCTCTGCTTGGTGTGGTCTGCGGCCGAGTCTATCGCCAATATGAGGCCCTGTTCTTCCCAGGGCCAGAGCTTTTGAATTTGGCGATCTGGGCCTTTGGGACGATGGCCCTGGTTGCCGTGGCGGCCGGCTTGCGCGTAGCGTTGGTGCGCCCCTTTTGGGTGATCATAGTTAGCTTCGTTCTGTCCGCGCTGGCGATGATCCTGGCGTGGGAGATGAGCATCGTGTCGGTGGCTTTAGGGCTTGTTTATGTTGTCCTGGCAATAGTGTACGCACGCTCTGTCGTCGGTGAACTGAATAACCGGCTCAATTTCTCGGTGCACCCCATCGGTGAAGGGCAGGGGGTTTTGCTGCTTGCGCTCGTACTACTGGTCAGTATCAGTTTTGCTTTGGGCTACAGAGAGGACGCCATGCATCGCGGCTTTATCGTGCCTCCGGCATACAAGCAGACCGTGATGGCCATGATTTTCCTACGCTTGCAGGCCCTGATTGAAAGCCGGAGTGAACTCAGGCCGGAGGAGAAGGCCGTCGCACTGGAGCAAGCCAGGCAGGGAGTCGAGCAGTTCTCGGCGAAGATCGAAACGATGCTCCAACCCTACGCTAAATTCGTCCCGGTAGGTCTGGCCTTGATGCTGTTCTGGATACTCGAAACCTTGCTGGGCTTTGTGTCGTGGGTTCCACCGTTAGTGTTGAGCGGAATCTTCCCGTTACTCAAACTGCTGAGAGTGACGCGGGTTGT
>JACQYG010000352.1 GCA_016208345.1 Chloroflexota bacterium | reverse complement strand
CCTTTTCGATCACCGGGGCGGGACATTGTACGAGCACCTGGGTCCGGCACCACCCTTGGTGGTCGTCGTGCTCGACCCAGGGGGTGAAGTGGACACCCTGGCTTTCAACTGTTTGGATCACCGGGAAAGCCTGCGCTGGCTGGCACCGCAACACCGAGAGGCTTTTACCCTGTTGCTTGAGGGGCTGAAGCGCGGCGACTGGCAGACCGTAGGGGAGGCAGCTACCCTCAGCGCCCAGGCTCATCAGACCACCCTGCCCAACCCGTTGCTGGAGCCGGTCCTGGCCCGGGCGCGGGAAGTGGAGGCCCTGGGCGTTTGCCGTGCCCACAGTGGCACCTTGCTCGGGGTGCTATTGGATCCGGCACACACCGATGTGTCGGCGGTGACTACCTATTTCGCCCGCTGCCTGACTGGCCACGTCACTGTCACCTGTTATCCTCTGGTGAATGGTGGCCCACGTCCTATTCTTTGTTTGGAGGAACTCTATGGAGAGCCGTTTGCAACAAATCATCGCCCGCGTCCAGCCCTTGGATGAGCGGGCCCAAACTCTGGCCCGCGCCCGCCAGGACACCCTGACCAAACCGCAGGGCAGCCTGGGCCGGCTGGAAGCACTCTCAGTCCAACTGGCCGGCATCACCGGCGATCCCCTGCCCCGCATCCAGCACAAGGTCATCGTCACCATGGCCGGGGATCACGGCGTGGTTGCTGAGGGGGTGAGCGCCTATCCCCAGGAAGTCACGCCTCAGATGGTGCACAACTTCCTGCGCGGCGGTGCGGCTATCAACGTCTTAGCCCGGCATGTGGGGGCGCGGGTGGTAGTGGTAGACATGGGCGTGGCTGCCCACCTGGAGCCGCATCGCAACTTGATGGATAAGAAGGTGGCCCTTGGCACCGGCAACATCGCCCGCGGGCCGGCTATGACCCCTGAGCAGGCACTCCAGGCCCTTGAAGCCGGCATTGCGGTGGTGGAGGCCGAGGTAGCCAGAGGGTTGGATATCCTGGGCACCGGCGACATGGGCATCGGCAACACCACCCCTTCGGCCGCCATCGCCGTCGCCCTGACCGGCCATCCAGCCGTCGAAATCGTGGGCCGAGGCACCGGCGTGGACGACGCCGGACTGGCCCGCAAGATCGCTGTCGTGGAACAGGCCCTCACCGTTAACCGACCCGATCCAGCCGATGCCCTGGACGTGCTGGCCAAAGTCGGTGGGTTCGAGATCGGCGGCCTGGCGGGGGCCATGCTGGCCGCAACCGCCCATCGCCGGCCAGTGGTCATTGACGGCTTCATCTCCGGTGCAGCAGCCATGATCGCCATCGGCCTGGCACCGCAGGTGCGGCCCTACCTCATTGCCGCCCATCGCTCCCAGGAGCGAGGGCATCGCCTCATGCTGGAGTGGCTGGGCCTGGAGCCCTTGCTGGATCTCGACCTGCGCCTGGGGGAGGGAACCGGTGCGGCGTTGGGCATCTTCCTGGCTGAGGCGGCCTGCAAGATCCTGGCTGAGATGGCTACCTTCGGTGAGGCGGGGGTTTCAGAGAAAGAGAAGTGATGACAAGGGGACACGAGCACGCGGAGATGCGGAGCGAGGGAGCGGCGGAGCAGGAGAGCAAGGGGGCAGAGGGGGATTCTCCTCTGCACCGCCGCGCCTCTGCATCCCTGCACGCCTTTCTGGCCGCTCTCCAGTTCTTAACCATAGTGCCGCCGCTGATGCGCCGGCCCTTCACACCAATGGAGCTGGGACAGGGAGTGGGCTATTTCCCGCTGGTGGGGCTGCTGATGGGTGGTCTGCTGGTCGGGCTGGATGTGAGCCTCAGGCTCCTCTTCCCGGTGGGGATGACCACGGCTCTGGTTTTGGCCGCTTGGGTGACCCTCACCGGGGCGCTGCATCTGGACGGCTTTCTGGACGCCTGTGATGGTCTCTTCGGCGGTGCCACCCCTGAGGAGCGGCTGCGCATCCTGCGAGACGAGCGGGTGGGGGCCTTTGCTGTGGTGGGTGGGGTGTTGTTGCTACTGGTGAAATATGCTTCCCTGGGCGCCACCCTCGACCGCAGTGTAGCCCTTTTCCTGGCTCCCACTCTGGGCCGCTGGGGGATGGCCCTCTCTGTGATCGCTTTCCCCTATGCCCGTCCCGAGGGCCTGGGCCGGGCGATGAAGGATCATGCCGGTTGGGCGCAGGGAGTCCTGGCTACCGGCATCGCTCTGGCCGGCGTCTGGCTCGCAGGCCGTTGGTCTGGGCTTGCGGCTCTGGCCCTGGCTGGGGCCGTGACCTGGGCTGGGGCTCGCTTCACTTTGAGTCGCCTGCCGGGTTTGACCGGCGACATCTACGGGGCTATCTGTGAGGTAGCAGAGACGAGCGTTTTGCTCACTCTCGTGGCCTTAGGAAGTTAGGTATCTTGAGGGTTACTTGGACTCGAGGGATGGTACCGCTACTCGCCTTGCTACTGGACCTACTCATGGGCGACCCGCCTAATCGCCACCACCCCGTCGCCTGGATGGGTACGGCCATCGCGGCGGCGGAGCACCGTGCGCCCCAGGGGGGCCGTATGGCTCCGCTGGCCTATGGGGCTCTGCTGGTCGCTGGCGGCACGACGACGGTGATTGGCCTGGGTCGTCTATTGGAAAAGGCTATCGCCCGTCTCCCCGCCCCTTGGGGCTGGCTGATGGAGGCTGTGCTGCTCAAGATGACCTTCTCTGTACGGGGTCTGGCTGCTGCGGCCGGACAGGTACAAACGGCCCTAGAGGAGGACGACCTGCCTCACGCTCGCCACTGGCTGGGCTGGCACCTGGTCAGCCGCGACACCGCCGGGCTGGAGGCGTCCCAGGTGGCGGCAGCTACCATTGAGTCGGTGGCCGAGAACGCCAGCGATGGAGTGGTTGCTCCGCTGCTTTATTACGCCCTCGGCGGGCTGCCCGCGGCCCTGGCCTATCGCTTCATTAACACCACCGACGCTATGCTGGGCTACCATGACCCGACCCACGAGTGGCTGGGGAAGGTGCCGGCCCGCATTGACGACTTGACCAACCTGCTGCCGGCACGGGTGACGGCTGGGCTGCTGGTACTGGCGGCGGCCCTGACCGGGGCCAATGCGTGCCGGGCCTGGCAGATCCTGCGGCGAGACCGGGGCCGGGCGGCCAGTCCCAACGCTGGCCGCCCGATGAGCGCCATGGCCGGCGCCCTGGGCGTGGAACTGAAAAAGGTCGGTCACTACTGCCTCGGCGAGGGGTTGCGCCGACCTGAACCAGGGGATATAGCCCGGGCACTGCCACTCCTCAATTATGTGGCGACGTTGGCCCTGTTCCTGGCCACGGTGTTGCGCTTCGCCATCAGACTGCGGGTATCCAGGAGGTAGCGCTACGTTGACCGTTCGCCCGCGACCGGAAATCGAGGCCTTGACATTACCTCCCCACGGTGGCTTTAACTCCGTAGAGTTTGCGCGCCTGGGGCTTGACTTCAAAGCCGTCATTGACTTTAGTAGCAACATCAACCCTTTCGGCCCCTCGCCGAAAACGCTGGCTGCCCTACAAGAGGTTGCCGTGGACCGCCACCCCGATCCCGAGGCTTGGGAGTTGCGTCGCCTCATCGCTGCCCGGGAGGGCATCGAGCCAGAGTGCATCCTCGTCGGCAACGGTTCTGCGGAACTGATCCGGTTGCTGGCTATCGCCTACCTGCGGCCGGAGGATAGGGTTTTGATTGTGGAACCCACCTTCAGTGAGTACCGGGTGGCCAGCGCCATAATGGGGGCCCAGGTGCGGAACCACCGGGCTCGGCCCGAGGATGGTTTTCGCCTCAACGTCGAGGTGGTGGCCCATCGGATCGAAAAGGAGAGACCGCGCCTCGTTTTTCTCTGCAATCCCAACAACCCCACCGGCACGTATCTGAGCCGGAGAGATGTGGAGCGTCTTCTGGCCGCCTGCGAGGGGACCCTGCTGGTGCTGGACGAGGCCTTCGTCACCTTCGTCGCCGACGCCTGGTCTTCCATTCCTTTGACAAAAGAGGGTAACCTGCTGGTGCTGCGCTCTATGACCAAGGATTACGCCCTGGCCGGGCTGCGCCTGGGCTATGCTGTGGCTCATCGAGAGATCATCGCCGCCCTGGCCAAGGTCCGCCCGCCCTGGAGTGTGAACGCCCTGGCTCAGGCGGCGGGAGTGGCGGCTCTCCTGGATGAGAGGCACCTGAGGGAATCCCTGGCTGAACTGGCACGTGCCAAGGAGGCACTGACCGCCAGCCTGGCCGACCTGGGGTTGAAGGTGCTCCCTTCAATGACTCACTTCTTCCTGGTAGAGGTCGGGCGCTCTCGCCGCTTGAGGCGGAGAGCCCCAGAAGGGCAATCCCGGGAGGCGAGAGCGTGCGAGGTGGGCAATGGAGCCGCCTTCCGCCGCACCCTTCTGGAACAAGGTATCCTGGTGCGGGACTGCGCCTCCTTTGGCCTCCCGGCCTGTGTCCGCATCGCCACCCGCCGGCCCGAAGAGAACAGGCGGCTGATCGAAACTATAGGACGGTCGTTTAAGCTTTCAGGATAAGGGGTGAACATTGATGAGGCTACTCCTGGTGCGGCACGGCGAAACGGATTGGAACGCGGAGGAACGCTACCAGGGAACGACCGATGTACCGTTGAGTGCCCAGGGCCGCGCCCAGGCGCAAGCCCTGACCAGCCGGATGGCTGGTGAAGTGCTCGATGCCATCTACGCCAGTGACCTTCAGCGAGCGTGGCAGACGGCAGAAGTCATCGCCGCGCCCCACGGCCTGCCCGTGCGCCCTGAGCCACGCCTGCGCGAAATAGATTTCGGTGCCTGGGAGGGGCTGACCTTCGACGAGATTCGACAGCGCCGCCCGGCGGCGAAAGCCTGGCCCGGGTCGTTGCGCGGGTTGGGCAGGTGCTGGATGACATTGCCCGGTCGTGCCAGGACCGGACTGTTTTGCTCGTGGCTCACGGTGGGTCGCTCCAGGTGCTGCTTTGCCTGGCCCTGGGTCTGGCCCCACGCGCCCGCTGGCAGTTCCGCTTG
>JACQYG010000050.1 GCA_016208345.1 Chloroflexota bacterium | reverse complement strand
CTACGCCGACGAGATCCTCTTCGCGGCTGGCATCTATCCCTATCGCAAGCGTGCAGAGCTCTCCTCCGACGACGTCCAGCGGCTATGCCAGGCGATACGCCAGGTCCTCTCGGAGGCGACCGAGATCCTGTCTAACCGGGTGGGGGATAACATCCATGTCGAGATAAGGGATTTTCTGAAAGTGCATGGCCGAGGTGGGCTGCCGTGCCCCAATTGTGGCAGCAACATCTCCCAGATCATCATCAATCAGCGCACCACGGAGTTCTGCCGCCATTGTCAAAAATAGCCGGAGGGGTGATGAAAAGGCCCACCATTTGTGCTATAATTCTCCCAACGTGCCTGCTTATCTCTGCTTTGTACAATGACCATTCGCGCGTTGGAGCTTAGGGAGGTGGTTTTATCGCCGGTTAGGACAGCGACTCCGATGGCGTTTGTGAGATATCCCAATTCGCAAAGAACGGTTTTGGCAATGAGCCCGTGGGATGTGGACGAGGGTTGTTAAAGTGAGATAGCATCGTCATCTGTCCCTACAGCTTGTACCTTACTTCATACCTTTTCCAAATCCCATCGACCGAAGAGTTCTGTTTTTGCCGAATTGTTGAGGTGAGGGGATGAGTTAATGAGTTATCGAGTTCGCGTGCAACGCAAATGCCGTTCGTTCATTGGCTCGTCGCTTATCGCTCAATCGTGACCGGAAGTGATAACATCACGAGGAGAAGCTATATGGCCAGCGTAACTTTCGACCACGTCACCAAGAGGTTTGGTGATGTGATTGCCGTGAATGACCTCGATCTGGAGGTTAAAGACAAGGAGTTTCTGGTTCTGGTAGGTCCTTCTGGCTGTGGCAAGACCACTGCCCTCCGCCTGGTGGCCGGCCTGGAGGAGATCACCACTGGCAATGTCTACATTGCTGACCGGCTGGTAAACGACGTGGCTCCCAAGGACCGGGATATCGCCATGGTCTTCCAGAGCTACGCCCTGTACCCCCACATGAGCGTCTACGACAACCTGGCCTTCGGCCTCAAGCTGCGCAAGACCCCCAGGAAGGAGATCGACCGGCGGGTCAACGAGGCCGCCAAGATCCTGGGCATCGAGCAGCTCCTGGACCGCAAGCCCAAGCAACTCTCCGGTGGCCAGCGGCAACGGGTGGCCCTGGGCCGGGCCATCGTCCGGGAGCCTAAGGTCTTCCTGATGGATGAGCCGCTGTCAAACCTGGATGCCAAGCTGCGGGTCCAGACCAGGGCGGAGATATCCAAGCTCCATATGAGGCTTCAGACCACGGTGATCTACGTCACCCACGATCAGGTTGAAGCCATGACCATGGGAAGCCGCATCGCGGTGATGAAAGACGGCCTCATTCAGCAGTTGGATACGCCTCAGAACCTTTACGATCACCCCACGAATATGTTCGTGGCGGGCTTTATCGGCAGCCCCGCCATGAACTTCTTCGATGCCAGGATCACCGGCACCACCGATGAGCTCTACGTGGATGGCGGCAGCTTCCGGGTCAAGGTGCCTGAGAGCAAGCGGCCGGCGGTGACCAAATGCCTGGGCAAGGACGTGGTGTTTGGCGTACGCCCCGAGGATATGTACGACCGCCAATTCGCCACCAGCGCCTCGACCGACAACACGGTCAGCGTGACAGTGGATGTGGTGGAGCCCATGGGCAGCGAGGTCTACCTGTATCTGCTCACCGGGGCCAAGAGCTTCGTGGGCCGGCTAGACTCGCGCACTCAGGTGAGGCCCGGCCAACAGATGGACGTTGTCCTGGATCTGGAACACATGCATATCTTCGACCGTGAGACCCAGGAGGCCCTGGCCTGAAGATACCCTTTTAAGAGGAGATGGGAAATCGGCTCCTGGGCCTGGTTTGGGCCTTCGTGGCCGTCATGGCGCCCGGTGCCGAACGCCCATCAGGGCCAGACCATAGAGCGAGATGTTCCATCCCGCGGCCTTGGCCTGGGTAGACTTGGCTACTCGCAAGGGGGATAGGTCCTTTTAAGAGGAGATGCCTATCCCCTTTTGGGGTTTGCCTTTGGTCGAGTCCACAAATCATGCAGGAGCTTGAGGTGATCGACTTCGATTTTTCTTAAGAGACATCTGCGTGGCCTCTACAGCTAAAATAGTCGTCTTGGTCTTGGACGGGCTGGGCGGCCTTCCCCGGGAAGAGGGCGGCAAGACCGAGCTAGAGACCGCCTTTACGCCCAATCTGGATGCCCTGGCTGCCAAAGGCATGGTGGGATTGATCAACCCGGTGGGCCCTGGCATCACCCCGGGCAGCGGGCCGGCGCACTTGGCGCTCTTTGGCTATGATCCGGTGCGCTATCAGATAGGCCGTGGCGTCCTGGAAGCCCTGGGGATAGGCTTTGACTTGAAGGATAGAGACGTGGCGGCCAGGGCCAATTTCGCCACCGTCGATGCTCAGGGCCTGGTCAGTGACCGCCGGGCTGGCCGCCTGGCCACGGAAAAGTGCATCGAGCTCTGCGGACTCCTGCGGAGAATAAAGCTGGAGGACGTTGAGCTCTTCGTGGAGCCGGTGAAGGAACATCGCTTCGTCGTCGTCTTTCGTGGGTCGGACCTCTCCGATCACCTGACGGAATCCGATCCGCAAAAGGTAGGGCTGCCTCCTGGCGAGGTGAGGGCCACCCGCCCCAAGTCGGCGCGCACCGCGCGTATCGTCAACGAATTCGTGCGGCAGGCCCACGAGATCCTGGCCAACCATCACCCGGCCAACGCCGTTCTCCTGCGTGGTTTTGCCCAGCACCCGAAGTTGCCCACCATCCCCGAGATATACGGCCTCCAAGCCGCCGCCATCGCCGTGTACCCGATGTACCGTGGGCTGGCCAAGCTGGCGGGGATGAGCATCCTGGCCACGGGCACCACGGTGGCCGATGAATTCGCGACCCTGGCCGAACACTACGCCAGCTATGACTACTTTTTCATTCACGTCAAGGGCACCGATACCGCCGGGGAAGACGGAGACTTCGCCCGCAAGGTTCGCGTCATTGAGGAGGTGGACGCCGAGCTTCCGACCCTCTTGCAGCTCAACCCCGATGTGGTGGTGGTCACCGGCGACCACTCCACCCCTGCGCTCCTCCGAAGGGACACACAGCTTCCGACCCTCTTGAAGCTCAATCCCGATGTGGTGGTGGTCACTGGCGACCACTCCACCCCTGCTCTCCTCCGAAGCCACAGTTGGCACCCGGTTCCTTTCCTGCTTTCCTCCCGATGGTGTCGGGCAGATGCGGCGAGGGAGTTCGGGGAGACCGCCTGCGCCTCTGGCTCCCTGGGCACCTTCCCAGCGGTCAACATTATGGGCCTGGCCCTAGCCAATGCCCTGCGTCTGACCAAGTTCGGCGCCTAGCTCGGTGAACGGGCTGTGGGGACACCTCACCCCTTTTCATTTGGAGACCACGATGCTGGAGATGTTCTTCGACCCGCGCTCCGTGGCGGTGATCGGCGCGGCCAGGGAGCCGGGCAAACTGGGCTACGGCGTCCTGCGCAACATCCAGCAATATGGCTACCGAGGCTCGATCTATCCCATCAACCCAAAAGCTCAGGAGATCTTGGGGCTTCGATGTTACCCCAGTGTCCTGGCGGTCCCCGACTCCATAGATCTAGCAGTCATCGTCATCCCCAACCGGCTGGTGGCCTCGGTGTTAGACGAGTGCGGCCGCAAGGGGATCAAAGGCGTCATCGTCATCTCAGCGGGCTTCCGGGAGGCCGGTGGCGACGGCATAAAGATGGAGAAGGAGCTAACCTCCATCGCCCAAAAATACAGCATGCGCATGGTGGGGCCAAACTGCTTGGGCATCATCGATACCGTCTGTAGCCTGAACGCCTCCTTTGCTGCCGGCATGCGCGCTTCGTGAGCCTGGGCAACAAGGCCGACGTCAACGAGATCGATATGCTCCAGGCCTGGGATCAGGACCCTCACTCCAAGGTGATCGCCGCCTACCTGGAGGGCGTGGTGGATGGCCCACGGTTCATGGCGACTGCGCGCCAGGTCACCAGGTCTACGCCGGTCATCGCCATCAAGTCTGGGGGCACCACGGCGGGCTCCCGGGCGGTCTCCTCCCATACCGGGACGCTGGCTGGCACCGATGCCGCCTACGATGCGGCCTTTGGGCAGTGCGGCATCGTTCGGGCCAGTTCCGTAGAGGATCTCCTCGACTACTCGGTGGCATTCGCCCGGCAACCCCTGTTGAAAGGCAATCGCATCGCCGTGGTCACCAATGCCGGGGGGCCTGGTATCATGGCCACCGACGCTTGCGAGCGCTCAGGGATGAAGCTGGCGACTTTATCCCGGGAGACAATCGAATTCTTGCGTCCCAACCTGCCTCCTTCGGCTAACATCTACAACCCCATCGATGTCCTGGGAGATGCCCTGGCCGATCGCTATGCCCTGGCGGTGGAGGCGGCCTTGGGGGACCCCAACGTAGATGGGGTACTGGTGATCCTGACCCCACAGGTGATGACCCGGGCCGAGGAAACCGCCGCGGCGGTGGGCCAGGTTTCCCGGAAATTCGAGAAGCCGGTGCTAGGTGGGTTCATGGGCGAGGTCACAGTGCGCCCTGCTATCGGGATACTGAGGAAATACGGCATCCCCAATTACCTCTATCCCGAGCGGGCCATGGCTGCTTTCCAGGCCATGTACCAATATCGCCAATGGTTGGAGCGGCCACCGCAGGAGTATCCGCGCTACAACGTGGACCAGGCCGAGGTCCGCCGAATCTTCGCCCGGACCCGTGGCGAGAATCGTCTGTCTCTGGGCGAGGTGGAAGCCCGAGAGGTCTTCGGAGCGTACGGCCTGGCGATCCCTCAGTCGCGACTGACGAAGACACCGGAGGAAGCGGTGCAGGTTGCGGAGGGACTGGGCTATCCGGTAGTGATGAAGATCGCCTCGCCGGATATCCTGCATAAATCCGACATCGGCGCGGTGAAGGTCGGCGTCGCCGATGCCTCTGGAGTCCGCGATGCCTTCGAGCTCATCACCTACCGGGCCACCCGATACATGCCCGATGCGGACATCTGGGGGGTCTCCGTCCAACAAATGGTGCCCAAGGGGCGAGAGGTGATCGTTGGCATGTCTCGAGACCCACAGTTTGGCCCTCTCATTATGTTCGGCATGGGGGGCATCTACGTGGAGGTGCTGAAAGACGTGGTCTTCAGGGTGGCCCCGGTCTCCAGACAAGAGGCCATGGAGATGGTCCAGCAGATCCATTCCTTCCCACTCCTGAAGGGGGTACGCGGGGAAAAACCGGCTGACCTGGCGGCCATCACCGATGCCATCCTGCGCGTATCCCAATTGGTGACCGATTTTCCGGAGATAGCGGAGCTGGACGTCAACCCTCTCATGGTTCACGAGCGCGGTGCGGTGGCCGTAGACATGAGGATGGTTATTACGTAGCGCGACATGGGATTGAGGAGGCACACATGGTTGCATTATACATCACATCGACGGAGACATTTTCTGGAAAGACCGCAGTTTGTATCGGCCTGGGCCGGCGGCTGCAGCATGAGGGGTACAAGGTCGGGTACTTCAAGCCTATGAGCTTCACCGCCCGGCTGGAGGAGCGGGGGGCCCTGGACGAGGACTCTCACGTGATCCAGAAGGCCTTGGGCATCAAGGACCCATTGGACGCCGTCTGCCCGGTGCTGATCACCCCCAGTGTTCTGGAGCGCATTATCCGCGGTCAGGCGCCGGACCTGGTCGGGCGCATTAAGGAGGCCTACGCCCGGGTCTCGAGAGGGAAGGATGGGGTGCTCATCGAGTGGGCAAACAACCTGGCCGTGGGCTCGCTCATCGATTTCTCCGGCAT
>JACQYG010000333.1 GCA_016208345.1 Chloroflexota bacterium | reverse complement strand
TGTCGTCCAAGCCGAGGCGGGTATGGCGCACCCTGCACGACCCGCGTGAGTTGCACACCATATGCGAATCTTAAGGTTCAAACCCTTGACACGACTTAGAACATCTCGGCGGTGAGTGGAGGCTTTTTTCAGGAAAGTCAACCATTATCCAACCCTGTTACGAGAGGGCTTGGCGCAAACGGCCGCTGGCCACCAGTTGCTTGACGGCCTCGATGTAGGGATAGAGGACCTCGTCCCTCTCCAGGTACGGCACCCGGGCCCGGATCAGATCGTAGGCGCGCCGGGTGCCCGGGCCGAGCTTCAACTGGCGGTTTTCTCGCCCACCTTCCTGAGTGCGCCAGCGCAGGTCCACCCCCTGGGCCGCCGCCATGAGCTCCAGGGCCAACACGGCCTGGGTGTTCTCGATGATCTCCCGGGCCTTGCGGGCGGAGATGGTGCCCATGCTCACGTGGTCTTCCACGCCTCCCGAGGTGGGGATGGAGTCCACGCTGGCCGGGTGGGCCAGGACCTTGTTCTCGGAGACGAGGGCGGCGGCGGTGTATTGAGTGGTCATGAATCCGGAGTTAAGCCCGCTGCTCAGGCTCAGGAAGGGCGGCAACAGCCCGTCCGAGTTAAGCAGGCGGTCGAGGCGGCGCTCGGAGATGCTGGCCAACTCCGCCACAGCGATGCCCAGGAAGTCCAGGGCCAACGCCAGTGGTTCGCCGTGGAAGTTGCCACCGGAGATGACCGTGGTCTCTCCGTCGGAGAAGATCAAGGGGTTATCGATGGCCGAGTTCAGCTCAATGGAGATGACCCTTCGAGCATATTCCACCGCGTCGCGGACGGCACCGTGGACCTGGGGGATGCACCGCAAGCAGTAGGGATCCTGAACCTTCTCCCCCGGCTTCGCCACGAGCTGGCTTCCTTGAGTCAGCCGGAGGACGTTGGCCGCCGACTCCTGCTGTCCCAGGTGGGGGCGCAGGGCATGTAGCCGGGGGTCAAAGGCGTCCAGGACGCCGGCCAGGGCTTCCAGGCTCAGGGCGCCGGCCACGTCGGCCACGTCGCAGAGTCCCAGGGCGTCGTGGACGGCCAGGGCGCCCAGGGCGGCCATGGCCGTGGTGCCGTTAATGAGAGCAAGGCCCTCTTTGGCCGCCAGGGCAATGGGCTCGAGGCCAGCGGAGCGCAGGGCCTCACCGCCAGGGAGCCTTCTACCACGGTACAATGCTTCGCCCTGGCCCATGAGCACCAGGGCCAGATGGGCCAGGGGTGCCAGGTCCCCGCTGGCCCCCACCGAGCCCTTGGCGGGGATGACCGGGTGCACGCCCCGGTTGAGCATGGCGATCAGGGCCTCCAGGGTCTCCAGGCGTATGCCGGAGTAGCCCCGAGCCAGGGTATTGGCCCGGATCAGGAGCATGGCCCGGACCACCTCTTCGGGCAATGGCTCGCCCACGCCCACGGCGTGGCTCATGACCAGGTTGCGCTGCAGCTCCTGGGAATGCTCCGGAGAGATAAAGCGGCCTTTCAGGGCACCGAAGCCGGTGGTGATGCCGTAGACCACCGTCTGGGACTCCACCAGCCTCTCGACCAGTTGTCTGGAGCGTTGGATGCGGGCCTTGGCCTCCTCGGCCAGGGCCACCTGCGTCTTCGCCTCGCGGGCCACCACGACCACCTCGTCGATGGTGAGCTTCCTACCGTCAATGGTAACCCCAGACATGAAACCTCCCTGTAGAAAGGTCTTTACGCCGGCGCCAAACGCCGCGACGACCTTGAAAAGATCGCACTATAATTCAGAACAGAACCTCTCGCCCCTCAATTGTTGGGGCCTACGCTCCGCCAGGGTCCTCAGAACAGTTGTAGCTGCACCCCGAATTGTTCCACCAGGGGCTTGAGGCCCACGATCTGCGAGAAGAGCTCCAGGCTCCGGTCCTGCTCAGGGCGCTGGAAGAACTCGCACAGGGGCTGGTACTTGATGAAGTCCCAGCCCCCCTGGGCCATGGCCTGCCTGAGCAGCGGGGAGCGGGACAGCCTGAACTCCACCAGCTCCACCCGCTCCTGAGGGATAACCAGGTAGCGCCGGCCGTCCTGGCCTTGAAAGGCCTTGGCCAGGAGCGGGTCGGAAAGCATGGCGGTCCATTCTACCTGGAAGGCACACACCAGCCCATTGCCCTGATACCAGATCACGTCCGCCAGCTCGGCCTTGCCGCTGAGGTCGCGCAGCAATGCTGCCAGGTTAACGTATTTCTCGCTGACCTCCAGGAGGTCCGCCAGCGTGCCGTTCCGGTAGGCCTTCTTTTGCTCTCGGCGGTTGATCCAGGCCCGGCAGCCCAATTGGTGGCCCAGCTCGGCCAGAATGGCGACGATGGTCGAATGCTCGGCGGTGCGGCGGTCCAGGCGGTCTGCATCCAGGAACTGCCAGTGGGTGGCAGAGATGCGCCGGCCATAGGACTCCAGGCAGTGCTGGATGAGCTCGCTCTCCGGGGTGAGGGGGCCGGGAAAGAGAGAATAGACCACTCTTTCCACCGCCTGGCAGGTGGTGAGCCGGGTGGTGGAGAGCACGTTGTACACCGCCCACTCCACCTGATCGCTCACTGGGCTAACAGAGTAGTCGGGCCGGGCCAGCCACCAAAGGACCTGGGTCGCCCCTGGCTGCCACTCCAGCTTCACCAGGTCTCGCTTGAGCCCTTTCTCCAGGGCTTTCTCGATGGAGTCCCCCAGGTATTCCAGGGGCGAGTAGTCCTCCCACTCCACCATCACGATCTTCTTCAAGAGGCCGGCCTCAGCCAACTTCAGATAGATCCACAGATTGAGCCAGGGAAGGGCCAGGGGCTCGCCCCGCCGGGCGATGATCTCCCGGGCCGCCTGCAGGGCGATCTTGGTTAGATCGTCAAAGGAGGGCTTGGCTCCCTCCCTGGGCTCCTTCAGGTCCAGCACTCGCTTTTCCATGCTAGGCTTAGTGACCACCACGTAGTACCATCCGGTCTGGGGCACCTGGCCACTGGAGGCGCCGGACGGTTGGAAGACAACCCTCTCCAGGAGAAATCCCGCCGCCACCGCCGACAGGATCAGCGCATTGGCGTGGGCGGCCTGGGCCTCCGGCAGATAGAAGACGGCTCGCTTCTCGGATTTGAGCAGCTTGAAGAGAGCGCGCAGGCTCAGGGCCATGGCCTTGTAGTACCAATCCCAGTCGTTGGGGCTGCGGGCATGGAACAATGTCTCGGGCTGGAAAACGGAGGCCGCCTCCTTGCCGAAGAGCCATCCGGACCAAAGATAGGAGAGCGCCAGAAAGCCTCCCCTGGAAGGCCGGGGGGGCGAGGTGAAGACCAGGTCCACCGATTCGGGGGGCAATTCCTCGCTGAGCCTTCGCAGGGAAGCCTGTCGCACCAGCCCCCTGGCCGCCGTCCCCTCGGACCAGGGGAGTGCTCCACTCCCGGGTGCCCGCTCAAAGAGCTCCTCCGGCATCCGGGCCAGGCGGAGCGCCGAGGCCTCGGCGTTGGTCACCTCCGCCAGATAACGCACCAACCGATAGGCCTGCTCAAAGGCCTCCCAGACGTTCACCTCCAGGAACAGCGGCGGTGGCTTAGGCACCAGGCCGCCCTGGGAGGCCAGGCGCGAGACCTCCATCTCCCAGGCCTCACGGCCAATGGGCCCGCCCGCCACCCTCCTCTCGCCCCGGTAGTCACCCGGGGAATTGAGCTTGCTACAGTAG
>JACQYG010000351.1 GCA_016208345.1 Chloroflexota bacterium | reverse complement strand
ATTGAGTGGATAGCGGGGAAGGGCAAAAGGACTAGGGGGGAAGATGCTGGAGCAACGGTTACAGTGGCGGACGTGGGAACGGGAAGCGGGTGTATCGCCGTGAGCCTGGCGGTGAATCTCCCCCAGGTCCAGGTGTACGCCACTGATCCCTCGCCTCAGGCGTTGGAGGTCGCCTCCATCAACTGCCACCGACATGGGGTGGAGGGGCGAGTTCGACTGCTGGAAGGGGCCATTTTGGTTCCTCTTCCGGAGCAGGCGGACGTGATCACGGCGAACCTGCCCTACGTGAGAACGCGTGACCTGGCCGTCCTGCCCAGGGACATCCGAGACTACGAGCCCCTGTTTGCCCTGGATGGCGGAGAAGAGGGCCTGGATGCTATTTGGCTACTGCTCCGCCAGGCTCCTTCGCATCTGAGGCCCGGCGGCGCCATATTGCTGGAGATCGGCTGCCGACAGGGTGAACCGGTGAAGGAGATTGCCTTGAGGCATTTCCCGAGCGCACGAGTTCGAGTGTTCAAGGACTACGCCGGCGTGGAGAGGGTTGTGGCTATCGAGACGGGGGTTTACTCTTGATCGCCAACTCGTCGTTTAAGCTCGTTGCCCTGGACCTGGACGGGACCATCATCGGCCCGGACTTGTGCGTTTCGGAACGGACCCGGAAGGTCATCCAGCGCGCGGTGAGCCGCGGCGTTCACGTCACCATTGCCACCGGCCGCATGTTCCAGGCCACGCTACCTTTCGCTCGGATGCTGGGGTTTGCGACTCCTCTGATCTGCTACCAGGGCGCGCTCATTGCCCGGCCTTCAGACGAAGCATTTTTATTTCACCGGCCCGTGCCCCTGGGATTGGCCCGCCAGGTGTTGATGATTGCCCGAAAGCGGGGCCTGCAGCTTAACCTGTACGTGGATGATCAGCTCTATGTGGAGAGGCTCACCCCAGCAGTTGAGAGCTATATTGCCCTATCGCGGGTCCAGCCCCGGGTGGTAGGCGATTTGTTGGCTTTTCTAAAGGCCGACCCAACCAAGATCGTCAGCATCAACGACGAGCCAACCACGTATAGATTGGTAGCCGAGATGTCCCAGCGTTTCAACGGGCGATTATATGTGACGAAATCCTATCCCTATTTCACTGAGTTCGCCCATCCGGCGTGCTCGAAGGGCCGGGCCCTGAGATGGCTGGCTTCCTTTCTAGGGGTGAGTCGGGAAGAGGTCCTGGCGGTGGGGGATAACCTGAACGATGTGGAGATGCTGGAATGGTCTGGCCTGGGGGTGGCCATGGGTGGAGCAGATGGATCGGTGAAGCGTAGGGCGGACCTGGTGACTGGGACGCTGGAGGAGGATGGGGCCGCCCAGGTGATAGAGAAATACGTGCTCAGATGAAGGCCCGGGTCCTGCTGGCCTCCAGCGATTTGACGGTGCCCCTGGGGGTAGCCTGTCTCCGGACCGGAGGCCTGGTGGTCTTTCCCACAGACACGGTTTACGGGGTAGGGGCCCACGGTTTCATGCCCGAGGCGGTGGAGAGGCTCTACTCAGCCAAGATCCGTCCTCGGCGAAAAGCCGTCCCTCTGCTTCTGGCTGAGGCCCAGGATCTGGAGTTAATAGCTCAAGACATACCGGAGGTAGCCTGGAAGCTCATCCGGCGTTTCTGGCCGGGGGGCCTGACCCTGGTCTTACGGGCGCGCGAGAGCGTGCCAGCCGTGGTGCGAGCGGGTGGGCATACCGTGGCTGCCCGGGTGCCGGACCATCCGTTGGCCCGGAAGTTGATTCGCACCCTGGGGGCACCCGTGGCGGCCACCAGCGCCAACCTTTCGGGTGGAAGAAGCCCTCGTACTGCTCAGGAGGCGATGGAAGAGCTCGGGGACCGCGTCGATCTATATATCGACGGCGGAGAGTGCCCCGGGGGGATTGAGTCCACGGTGATGGATGTGACCGGCCGGATGCCCGTCGTCCTGCGCCACGGGGCCATTCCCGAGGGGAAGCTGCGCGAGACGATAGCCTTCTAAGGTGAGAAGGCCAGGGTGTACCGGGGCAGGAGGCCAAAGGTCCTTATAGGCCAGTAGGATAGCCAGGCCTTGCCGATGATGTTTTTCCTGGGCAACATGCCCCAGGAATGGGAATCGTCGGAATTGCCCCGGTTATCCCCCAGTACGAAATATTGATCCGGGCCCACCGTGGTGGGACCGTAGGAGTACACGGCGAAGTGGGAGATGTACGGCTCGTCCAGCAGACGAAACTCTTTCCATTCCGGTCTCTTGATGTGGACCCTCCCCTGGCGGATCTCCACGGTCTCTCCTGGCAGGGCGACCACCCTTTTTATGAAATCGTCTCTGGGTCTGGGCGGGGCTACTTGTTCACCATCAGGTATTGCCCATCGTGGATGTTGGGCTCCATGCTGGAACCCTTCACCCGGTAGTTCTGCACCACCGCGCGGACCAGCAAAAAGATGAGCAGGGTCAGGATGGCGGTTTCCAGGAACTCGCGTAAGAGGCTCCAAAGCCTAGCCGTGCTGGAGGCGATGCTTTGAGAGGGGGGCGTGATACTCCCGTCAGTTGACAATTGATCCGAACTCTCCAAGAGTTGGCTCCCATGCGAAAGAGTGGCTTTGAGCGGCCCACATTATAGTACATCCCTCCGGTTTAGGCAAATTGACGATGCTTGCTTTGTCGAAGCGGGGCCTTTGTTGTGATGAGCGAAGACCATGATGAAGCTGATTGCTACTAGAGCGATAGCGCTTTATAGGCTGCACCAGGACTTCTTCTTACTGGCTATTTTATTTGCATCCTTCCGCCTTTTCACCATTTTTCTCTTCCGGCCTGGTGGCCTCTTGGCCGATTCTTCTGATTATGACTACTACCGTGCGCTAGGTGACCTGACCAACTGGGGTTACTATCCATTTATCAACCTTTGGACCCCGTACCCACCCCTCTTCCCTTGGATGGTTGTGACGGTCTACCGCCTGGCCATAAACATCCCCTCCTGGACCGACCCCCGGTTATGGTTTAACCTCCTGTTAGGTAACACCCTTCTGGGTTTCGAGGTTGGGAATCTCGTCTTGATCTATGCCCTGGCACTGCGGATCTATGCCCCGCGCCGTG
>JACQYG010000350.1 GCA_016208345.1 Chloroflexota bacterium | reverse complement strand
GGCGCAGGCCATCGTCCTGGCGCTCTTGTACAAGAAGCGCCTGCACCTCTGCCACGTGGGCCGCCAGGCGGAAATCGAGCTCATCGCTCTTGCCAAAAGGCGCACGGCCAGGATCACCTGCGAGGTGACGCCCCACCACCTCTTCCTGACCGGGGAAGACGCCAGGTGCCTGGGCGGCCTGGGCTACATGCGCCCAACCCTGGGCACCGCCGAAGACCGAGAGGCCCTTTGGCGCCATCTGGACGTGGTGGATGTCATAGCCTCCGACCACGCCCCCCATACTCTGGAAGAGAAACAGGCCGACCACGCGCCCCCCGGCGTCCCCGGCCTGGAAACGACATTGCCGCTCCTCATGACCGCCGTGGACCAGGGACGGCTCTCCCTCCAGCGCCTGGTGGAGCTCACGTGCATCGCCCCCGCCCGTATCTTCGGACTTAGTCCGGGTGCTCGAACCTACGTGGAGGTGGAGAGCGAGGACGAATACGTCATCCAGGGCAAGGACCTCTTCACCAAGTGCCGGTGGACACCCTTTGAGGGCATGAGGGTGAAAGGCCGGGTGCGGGAGGTGTACCTGCGCGGCGTGAAGGTGTACCAGGATGGCCATATCCCGGCCCAGCCTGGCTTCGGGCAAAACCTATTCTCTACCACAACCAGGAGGAGCACATGATCACGATGACCCCAATCCCGGGCAATCCCTTCTACGGCCGAGACATCCTCTCGGTGGACCAGTTCGCCAGAGATGACCTGGAGTACATCTTCGGCGTGGCCGAGAGCATGCGCGGCATCGCCCGTGGCCCGGGCTCTTCGGTCCTCCTGCGGGGCAAGGTCTTGTCTTGCCTCTTCTACGAGCCCAGCACCCGCACCAGCTCCTCCTTCGTCGCCGCCATGTCGCGCCTGGGGGGCAGCGTCATCCCCATTAACGAGGTGCACTACTCCTCGGTGACCAAGGGGGAGTCTCTGCCCGATACCATCCGGACCCTGGAGTGCTATTCCGACGTCATCGTCCTGCGCCACCCGGAGACAGGCTCGGCCAGGATCGCCGCCGACTTCGCCCGCATACCGGTCATCAATGCCGGAGACGGCATCGGCGAACATCCCACCCAGGCCCTCTTAGACCTGTTCACCATTCAGGAGGAGTTGGGCCACATCGACGGTCTGTCGGTGGTGATGGTGGGCGACCTGAAATACGGCCGCACGGTGCACTCCCTGGCACGCCTCTTGAGCCTGTATAACGTCAAGATCCTGTGCGTCTCGCCCGACGTGCTCCGTATGCCCGAGCGGATCGTAGCCCAGCTTCAGGAGCGGGGCATCCCCACCGGGGAGACGGCGGATCTGGAGCGCGTCATCACCGACGCCGATGTCCTCTACGTGACCCGAGTGCAAAAGGAGAGGTTCGAGGATCAGGCCCTCTACGAGCGGGTCAAGGGCTCCTATGTGATCACGCCCCACACCCTCCGCCGTGCCAAGGAGAAGATGGTGGTCATGCACCCGCTGCCCAGGGTGGGCGAGATCAGCTACGAGGTGGACAGTGATCCCCGAGCGGCCTACTTCCGGCAGATGGAGAACCGCATGTACATCCGCATGGCCCTCCTGGCGGCGGTACTGGGGAAGGCTTAAGATGACCTCCTTCCTGGAAAAACTGGAGTTCGCCGTGGCGCAGAGCCGGAGCCTGCTCTGCATTGGCCTGGACCCGGACCCGACCAGGGTGCCGGAGCGCTTTCTAGGAGACCCCGACCCGGTCTTCGCCTTCAACCGGTCTATCATCGACGCCACCGCTGACCTGGTCTGCGCCTACAAGCCGAACATCGCCTTTTACGAGGCCCTGGGCATCGACGGCCTCCAGGCGCTGAAAAAAACCATCGACTATGTGCCGCAAGGCCTCCCGGTGATCCTGGATGCCAAACGGGGCGATATCGGCAGCACCGCCCAGGCCTACGCCCGGGCGGCCTTCGAATACTGGCGGGCCGATGCCGTCACCGTGAACCCTTTCCTGGGCTATGACGCCGTGGAACCCTTCTTGAGCTACGCCGACCGGGGGATCCTCCTGCTCTGTCGCACCTCCAACCCCGGCGCCTCTGACTTTCAAGGCCTTCCCTGCCCGGACCGGCCCTTGTATCTGGTCATCGCGGAGAAAGCCCTGGAGTGGAACACCGCGGGCAACGTGGGCCTGGTCATGGGAGCTACCTATCCCCGGGAGCTGGCCCTGGTGCGGGAGATAGCGCCGGACCTATGGTTCCTGGTCCCCGGGGTGGGTAGCCAGGGAGGTGATCTACGGGCTGCCCTGCGCGCCGGGCTCGACGCCCGAGGGGCCGGCCTCATGGTCAACGTGTCGCGGCAGGTGATCTACACCGCTGACCCTCGTAGTGCCGCCCAAGGCCTTCGGGATGCCCTGAATGGGTTGCGCGATGAAATGGCTGCTCCCTCTGGACGGGACTTGGCCAGCCGTCACCTGGAAGGCCAGAGGGAAACCCTGGTCCGGGAACTACAGCGCATCGGCGCGGTGAGGTTTGGCGATTTCACCCTGAAGTCCGGGTCCCCGTCGCCGATATACCTGGACTTGCGCCTCCTGGTGTCCCATCCCGATGTCCTGGCGCAGGTGGCCTGCGCCTATGCCCAGGTGCTGGAACGGCTTGAGTACCATCGCCTGGCGGCCATACCCTACGCCGCCCTGCCCATCGGCACCGCCGTGGCCCTGGAAACGGGGAGACCCCTGATATACCCGAGAAGGGAGGCCAAGGAGTACGGCACCAGAAAAGTCATCGAGTGGGAATTTCGGCCCGGGGAAACCGCCGTGGTCTTGGATGACGTCATCACCACCGGCGCCAGCAAGGTCGAGGCCTTGAGCTCTCTTAAAGAGGCCGGCCTGCAGGTGCAGGACGTGGTGGTGCTCATCGATCGGGAGCAGGGCGGCAAGGCCTCCCTGGAGAGACGGGGCTACCGCCTCCACGCCGTCATGACCATCACGGAGATGGTGGAGACCCTGTCACGGGAGGGCCTCATCACTGGAGACCAGCGCGCCGCTGTTCTTCGCTACCTGGGCCGGGAGGGCTGAACGACCCCCTAAGGGGCCGATACAGGCATTTTACCGCGGAGAGCGCGGAGAACGCAGAGAATAAATTGGAAATCTCAGCGGTCTCTGCGTGCTCTGGTGTGCCAGGGCAAGCCTGGCTCATTCACCGACCTGAAAGGGGTCGGCCTGACAATTGCTCGTACATCAGGTAGCCACGAGCCCAGCGGCAGGGGTAACCCGGC
>JACQYG010000342.1 GCA_016208345.1 Chloroflexota bacterium | reverse complement strand
GCGGTGCTGGGGGGTACCCAATCCCTGCACACCAACTCCATGGACGAGGCCCTGGCCCTGCCCTCGGAGACCGCCGTGCGCATTGCCTTGCGCACCCAACAGATCATCGCCCATGAGAGCGGCGTCACGAATACCATCGACCCCCTGGCCGGGAGTTACTTCATGGAGGCGCTGACCAACCAGACCGAGAGGGAGGTATACGATTATTTCGAGAAAATCGAGAAACTGGGCGGGGTCATAAAGGCCATCGAAAGGGGTTTCTTCCAACGGGAGCTGGCGGAAAGCGCTTCTCGTTATCAGCGGGAGATCGAGGCCCGAGAACGCACCATCGTGGGAGTCAACGATTATGTCACCGAGGAACCGCTGAGCATACCGTTGTTGAGGATGGACCCAGAGGGAGAGCGTAAGCAACGGGCCCGCCTGGCCCGGGTCAAGGCCGAGCGCGACAACGAGGCCGTGGCCCGGACCCTGGAGGCCGTGCGCCACGCCGCCCAGGGCAAGGAGAACCTGATGCCACATTTCATTGACGCCGTGAAGGCCTACGCCACCCTGGGTGAGATCTGCGACGTCCTTCGCGAGGTCTTCGGCCTCTATCGAGAGCCGGCGATATGGTGATGCCCTCGGATGGCGGGTGATAGCAGATGACAGGCAGACTATCGGCCATCAACTTCACCCTTGAAAAGCAACCGATTGTAAAAGGTTGTAAAGCGTGTTAAAATCTTCTATGAGATGGGGCGGTTTTCGCCTGAACGCACCACTTTACCAGAGCAAACGCGCTAAATGCTTTTACATTGTCATTTGCATTAGTAAGAGAATCAGTAACCTATGGACAGTGCCCAACTCCCTTGGTCAGGAGCTGATTGATGCCAGATGGTAAGAAGATCAGGGTGTTAATTGCCAAGCCCGGGCTTGACGGCCACGACCGGGGCGCCAAAGTGGTGGCCAGGGCCCTGCGGGATGCCGGGATGGAGGTGATCTACACCGGCTTGCGCTAGACGCCCGAGATGATCGCCGAGGCAGCCCTTCAGGAGGACGTGGACGTGGTGGGCCTGAGCATCCTCTCCGGCGCCCACATGACCCTCTTCCCTCGGATCATGAAGTTATTGAAAGATAAGGGGCTGGAGGGCATCCTTGTGTTCGCTGGAGGCATCATCCCTGACGAGGACGTGCCTGCTTTGAAAGAGATGGGTATCAGGGCTATCTATGGCCCGGGCACCCCGACGGGTGACATAGTCAATTTCCTGCGACAAAACGTCCAGTAGCTTGTTTTCAGCCGCCCAACACAGTTGGGTTTATTTTCAGATGGAGGTAGCGACGGAGGAACGCCTAAACAAGGAAGGCAGGAGAGCCGGTCCTGTACTAGCAAAGAACTCTTCCCAGGCAATCATCTCACCCTCATTAGCTGAGTCCAGAGAACTGGCAGACCGGGTGCTGGCAGGCGATCGGCGAGGGGTCGCCCGGCTGATCTCCTTGATCGAGGACGACTCACCGGAGGCCTGCCCAGCCCTGGCCCTCTTGTACCCCCATACCGGCCGGGCCCACGTGGTGGGAGTCACCGGCGCCCCTGGAACCGGGAAAAGCACGCTGGTGGGCCAGTTGGCCAGGGAATCCAGGCAGCGGGGTCTCACCGTGGGGATCGTCGCCGTGGACCCCTCCAGCCCCTTCAGCGGCGGCGCCATCCTGGGAGACCGCATCAGGATGCAGGAGTTGACGGGCGACCCCGGCGTTTTCATCCGCAGTATGGCCACGCGAGGCAGCCTGGGCGGGCTCTCCTATGCCACCGGCGACGCGGTAAAGGTGTTGGATGCCTTTGGAAAGGACATCATCTATGTGGAGACCGTCGGCGTCGGCCAGGACGAGGTGGAGATCGCCGCCACTGCCCATACCACCATCGTAGTGGAGGCCCCCGGGCTGGGCGACGACATCCAGGCCATCAAAGCAGGCATCCTGGAGATCGCCGACATCCTGGTGGTAAACAAGGCGGACCAGGATGGGGCCGAGCGAACGGTCGCGGCGCTTCAATTAATGTTGGAGCTGAATCACCAACCCCAGGGATGGCAACCGCCCATCATCAAGACGGTGGCAGTGGAGGGGAAAGGCATCGAAGCCTTGAGCCGCGAGATCAGCCGACACCGGGATTACCTCCAGGTCAGCGGCCGCGCCTCCCTCTTGCGCCAGCATCTGGCAGAGGAGGAGCTCTGGAACATCATCAGAAAGACGCTGGTAGCGAGGATCATGGATAAGCTGGACCGTGCTGAGCTTGACCAACTCATTCGCGACATCGCCGACCGTCGCCTGGACCCACATACGGCGGCTAATAACCTGATAGCCCAGATTCTGGAATAAAAGAGCCATCTCGGCACCTGTTCCAGCGAGCACGCCTTACAGTATGTGTAGAAAAAGGGGGCGGGGCCCCCAGCCCCCTGGAACCATCAAGGAAAAGCAGGGATTGCCCTGTGTGTCAATGACGAGCAAAGAAGAGCCATCGGGAACCGAAAAACTGAGCACCTCATCTCTGGATGAACTGGCCGCCAACACCCTGCCGGTGGGCACGGTATTGCAGGATCGCTATGAGATCCTGGGCATCCTGGGGCTAGGAGGCATGGGGGCAGTTTACCGGGCCAGGGACCGCCGTTTCGTCTCTAGCGAGCGACTGTGCGCCATCAAGGAGATCGTGGACCTGATCCCAGACCCTGCTACCCGGCAGGTCAACCTGGTCAATTTTGAACGCGAGGCGAACCTTCTGGCCACCCTGAGCCACCCGGCTATACCGAAGATCTACGATTACTTCCACGAGGGCAACCGGGTATACCTGGTGCTTGAGTTCATCGATGGCGAGGACCTGGAGGCCATCCTTGAAGGCACCCAGTCCTTCCTCCCGGAGAGGGAGGTGGTGGATTGGGCCATCCAGATCTGCGACGTTTTGACCTATCTGCACCATCACCAACCGGAGCCCGTCATCTTCCGCGACCTCAAGCCCTCGAACATCATGCTCACCCGGGCCGGGCGCATCGTCCTGATCGACTTCGGCATCGCCAAGCTCTTCCAGGCCGACAAGAAGGGCACCATGGTGGGCACCGAAGGCTATTCCCCGCCGGAGCAATACAAGGGTATGGCTGAACCGCGCAGCGACATCTACGCCTTAGGTGCCACGCTCCATCACTTGCTAACCCGGTCGGACCCGCGCCTGGAAACGCCGTTCACCTTTCAGGAGAGACTGCCACGCGCGATCAACCCAAATCTCTCGGGCGAAGTGGAAACAGCCATAATGAAGGCCCTGGAGTACGAACTGGAGAAGCGGCCAGCTTCTGCCGAGGAAATGAAACGGTTGCTCTTGAATGCCCTGGGGACTGAAAGCGCCGGGATATCCCGGTCGGCGCTATTGGGTCGCTTAGCCACGGTGACCTCGCTCAAGGACCGAACAACCCAGCTGGTGTGGCAGTTTAATTGCGAGGAAGAAGTCCGCAGCTCCCCGGCAGCAGTCGAGGGCCTCGTCGTCGTCGGCTGCTATGACAATAACCTCTACGCCCTGGATGCCGAGACCGGCGCCTTTCGCTGGAAATTTGCCACCGAGGGCGGCATTGCCAGCTCGCCATGCTTCTGGCGCGATGCCATTTTCGTCGGCTCCGAGGACTACAACCTGTACGCCATCAGCTTGACCGGCAAACTGGTCTGGGCCTATCACACAAACGGCCCTGTGCGTAGCTCCCCTCGGGTAGCCCACGACCTGGTATACGTTGGTTCCGACGACCAGCAGGTGCACGCCGTAGACGCCCGCTGGGGCAAGGGCGTCTGGCGCTACGTCACCTGGCGCCCGGTCCGCAGCTCCCCCGCCGTCTACGAAGCGGTGGTATACATTGGCAGTGAGGACGAATACGTCTATGCTCTGGACGCCATCACCGGCACGGCCAAGTGGAAGTTACATACTATGGGAGGCGTGATCAGCTCTCCAGCCGTTTCCCAAGGACTCGTGTTCGTCGGCTCCCTGGATCGTAACCTGTATGCCCTGGACGCTGACTCCGGCTTTGCGGTCTGGCGAGCCAGCGCTGAGGGATATATCAGCTCCTCGCCGGCCACAGATGAGAGCCGCGTGTTCGTGGGCTCGGTGGACAAGCACCTCTACAGTTTCGACCAAAAGACCGGAAAGCTCGTATGGAAATTCGCTGCCGACGGACAGATCACCTCCTCGCCCCGGCTTTCACCTTCCGCCTTGTATTTCGGATCGGTGGATGGCTATGTGTACAGCCTGGAGACGAAGACTGGCAAGCTACGTTGGAGGTTCAAGACCGGCGGACCAGTGCCCGGCTCGGCGGCCATTTCCCGGGACGTGGTATACATCGGCTCCACTGACCACAAGGTATATGCCCTGAGGGCATAGCTTCTTTACTGGTAAAGGATCGGCCGACACGCGCACGTTCGGGTTTCTTTTATCTCTGACGAGGAAACGGACATGAGATTCTGGGGCAGGATCTTCGCTGCCAAGGCCCGAGAGCAGCCGGCACCCGTGACCACTCCTGCGGCCGTAATCCCTCATCGAGCTTACCTGCACAGACCTCCGACGTTTACGGTAGGCGTGGCAACCCATCCCGGTTTGCAGCGTGAGCGAAATGAGGATTCATTCGCGATATTCCAAAGCACCGTGCCCCGGCAGGGAGATCACATCTCGCTGGGGCTCTTCATCGTGGCCGACGGGATGGGCGGTCACGAAGGTGGTAAAGTAGCCAGTGAGCTGGCGGTGAGAGAGGCCGCTGCCATCATCTTGAACAAATTCTTCGTTCCAACCCTCGGCGAAAGGGGCCAGGCTCCGGTGAACGAGATATTGGGCCAGGCGGTGATGGCCGCCAACGCTGCTGTCTGGTCCCGGGTCCAGGGCAAAACCATGGGCACCACGTTGACGGCGGCGCTGCTCCTCGGTCGGGGCATATACATTGCCCAGATAGGCGACAGCCGGGCCTATTTGATCGGCAAGGCCGGCATGGTGCAACGGACCAGCGACCACGCAGTGGTGGAACGCCTGCTATCCGTTGGTGAACTCACCAAAGACGAGGCCAGAAAACACCCCCAGCGGAGTATGCTCTACCGGGCGGTAGGCCAGGCTG
>JACQYG010000078.1 GCA_016208345.1 Chloroflexota bacterium | reverse complement strand
CGCCTACGAGCAGGCAGCCAGAGCGGTGGAGGCGGCACAGGCAGCCCTGGAGGTCTTGGAAATGGGCCCCACCGCAGAGGACTTAGCCATCGCCCAGGCCCAAGTGTACCAAGCTGAGGCCGCCGTGGAACTGGCCCAGGCCCAGTTCGCCCGGTTAGCCCTAGCAGCACCGGCGAGAGGAGTTGTATTGGAGCGGCTGGTGGAGCCGTGCGAGACAGTAGGCACTGGTGCCGTCCTGTTTACCCTGGGCCAGATGGAACAGTTGAAGATGACAGTCTACCTGGCGCAGGCTCAGGTTGGCCGGGTCCAGGTGGGCCAGGGGGCTCGAGTGAGGGTGGACGGCTACCCCGGTCGCACCTTTGCCGGCCGGGTAGTCTACGTCTCCTCCCGTGCCGAGTTCACCCCAAAGAACGTCCAGACCAGGGACGAGCGAGCCAAGATCGTCTACGCGGTCAAGCTCCTTGTGCCTAATCCCGACCGGGCCTTGAAAGCTGGCATGTGGGGCGAGGCAGAGTTCTGATCGCCCCGACCATTGAAAATCCCCAGGCAGTGTGCTATATTGGCACGGTCAAGATCCACGGGATTTGGCACATCACCCTCACATTCAATTCTAAGAGGTGGAGCAGTGAAGACAATCTGCATGATCGGCGTTGGTTACGTGGGACTGGTCACCGGGGCCTGCCTGGCTGACCTGGGGAACCACGTGGTCTGTCTGAACCGGAGCAAGGAGAAGGCGGAAAATCTGAAAAAGGGTATCATGCCCATCTACGAGCCCGGCCTGGAGGAGGTCGTCAGGAGGAACTACAAGGCTGGCCGCCTGGATTTCACCACCTCCTACCAGGACGCCATCGGTGAGGCCGAGTTGGTCTTCATCGCCGTGGGCACGCCTTCCGGTGTGGACGGGGAGGCTGACCTGAAGCACGTGCAAGACGCCGCGGAAAACGTGGCCCGGGCCATGGACCACCCCCTGATCATCGTTAATAAGAGCACTGTGCCCATTGGCACCGGCGACTGGGTAGCCAATATTGTGGAAAAAAACAAGAATGCCGACGTGGCCTTCTCCGTGGTCTCTAATCCCGAGTTCCTGCGGGAGGGCTCGGCGGTATACGATTTCATGAACCCGGACCGGGTGGTCTTGGGCTCCCTGGACCGCCAGGCCGCCGAGGCCGTGGCCCAGCTCTACTTCCCCCTCCAATGCCTTCCTGGCCACCCGCATCTCTTTCATCAATGAGATATCCTCCATCTGCGAGCGCCTGGGCGCCGACGTCAAGGACGTCGCCCGGGGCATGGGCTACGACAAGCGCATTGGCCCGGCCTTTCTGGAGGCTGGCGTGGGGTGGGGAGGCTCCTGCTTCCCCAAGGACGTGAGGGCCCTGGCCCACATGGCCACCATCCATGGTTGTCACCCCCAGCTCCTGCGGGCGGTGATGGAGATCAACCGCGACCAGCGAGTCAAGGTACTCCAAAAGCTGCGGGAAATCCTGGGCTCCCTTGATGGGAAAGAGATCGGCATCCTGGGCCTATCCTTCAAGCCCAACACCGACGACATGCGTGAGGCCCCCTCCATCGAGATCATCCGGCTCCTGCGCAACGAGGGCGTTTTGATTAAAGTTTATGATCCGGTGGCCATGAACGTGGCCCGGGGCATCCTGAAGGACATAACCTATTGCCGAGACCCCTGACCCCTATGAGGTGGCTCAGGGCAGCGACGCCCTGATCGTGGTCACCGAGTGGAACGAGTTCAAGCAACTGAACATGGTTAAGATCAAGGCTGCCATGCGCCAGCCCGTTCTCATCGACGGCCGCAATATCTACCAGCCGGCGGAGATGAAGAGCCTGGGCTTCATCTATCGGGGCATGGGACGGGGCTACGATAGCTAGCCCCTTTGATTCAGACTTCTTTGCCAGTAGAGAAATGAGTCACCAAGTCGAGGTTTTCTACTGGTGGAGAATAATTAACACTTCCATAACAGGAGGTAAAAATGGCGGAACTGAGCGAACGCATCCAGCGAGCTGACTGGAAGCTAGAGAAGCACGTGCCGGTCATCGAAGCCCCCGACCAGGTGAAGGCGGGCGAACTCTTTGAGGTGAAGGTCACCCTGGGGAAGGAGGTCGCCCATCCCAACACCACCGAACACCACATCAGTTGGATCTCCATCTACTTCCATCCGGAGGGCGAAAAGTTCACGCACCAGGTGGGCCACTTTGAGTTCTCCGCCCACGGCGAGTCTACCGCCGGTCCTAACCAGGGCCCAGTCTACACCCACCACCAGGCGACGGCCCAGGTGGGCCACTTTGAGTTCTCCGCCCACGGTGAATCCACCGCCGGTCCTAACCAGGGCCCAGTCTACACGCACCACCAGGTGACGGCATCGCTGAAGGTCAGCAAGCCTGGCACACTACATGCCCTGGCCTTGTGCAACATCCACGGGCTTTGGGAGAGCAGCAAAGAGATCAAGGTGGTAGAGTAGCCTCCACGGCATAGATGCACCGTAGAGACGCCTGCCTGTGGCAGACAGGCATCTCCTTTGTCACGGGCCGCTGGCAGCGCGGACCCGCCGCCTCCGAGGGGAAGCCGTCAATAAATGAAGCGTATTTCAGCGGCGCTTCGGCACTGCGGACTACGTTAGCCGGCATACGCCCACCCGATTAAGCCTGCAACAGCCAACCTCCGTGCAGAAAGATGAGGCAAACATGAGAAAGCTCATTCCACTGTTCCTACTCATGACTCTCTTTACCTTCGTTGGAAGTGGCTGTGGACCAGGTCCGTTTCCCACTTCCGTTCCAGGAGCGCCTGCACTGACACCTGCACTGCCTACACTTACGCTGACACCAGCGCCGTCTGCCCCACCAGAGAAAGGAGGTCAAGCGATGCCTTTTGAACTGGCGAGCACCGCCTTTGCGCCCGGGAAGCCGATTCCCCGTAAGTATACCTGCGACGGCGAGAACATCTCACCACCGCTGCAGTGGGGCGATCCGCCCCAGCCAACTCGTAGTTTTGCCCTCATCGCCGATGACCCCGACGCGCCGGCTGGTACCTGGGTCCACTGGGTGCTCTATAACCTGCCGGCCGGAGCGCGCGCCTTGCCAGAGGCCGTTCGCTCGGACGCTACCCTGCCCGACGGCAGCCGGCACGGTCAGAACAGTTGGCGTCGGCTGGGCTATGGTGGCCCCTGTCCACCTAGCGGCACCCATCGCTATTTCTTTAAACTGTATGCCCTGGATACGGTGCTCGACCTCGCCGCTGGCGCGAGCAAGGAGCAATTGCTCCAGGCGATGAAGGGGCACATCCTGGCCCAGACAGAAGTGATGGGGCTATACGCCAGGAAATAATACCTATTCTAATCGGCGAGGTCGCTTGTCAAGCAGGAACTTTTTGCTTCCGGGTCAAAGCTAAAGAACAGGTAGTCCTACCCCTCCGTGTCACCGGCAGGTTTTTCGCACAGGATGTGGGACAAGTTGCCAACTTGTCCCACCTGAGTTGTGTGAGAAACTCTATGCCGCTGGCCAGGCCGCTGCAGGCTCCAACCAACTGGTGGCAACCACGGCCTGTGGGTGCACTTCCTGCAACTCCGGTACAGACAGATTCGCAAAAGACGGAATTTTATCGTCACGAGCGAAAAAAGGTTCGCCAATTAAGGAGTTATCCTAACTCACTCAATGCCCTTCTCACGGTCGGGCGCTGCGTGCCGGGCACGTTGTGGCAATTCATCAAGAAAAGATTGCCAATGGGTAAGGCGAACTGTGCGTTAGACAGGAGATCATATCGTCCGCTCACTCGTTCGGCACGGTAAGAGCGCTGGGTGCGCCTGGAGCGGCAAGTTGGGTGATGAATTCGAGCGGGCTGATTGCGAAATCTTGCCCGATAAGGAGACACCCCTCTGGGTCCCAAGTTGGTCGCCGATCTACTACTGGTCGGCCGACGAATACGACAAGCGTCAGGCCTACTACGTCAGCTACAACGGCGGAATTAATCATCAGCCAAAGTCCTGGGGAAACCCGCGCCACGGCTACCGCTGCGTGCGTGAGCCATAAACACCGGCGGTGTCGGCATGACAATCGAATGCCGCCTCCCAGGTTCTTTTCGCGTTGACCGCGGCGATGTGGGTACCAGTGGTCAACACCCATCTCACGCGCCAGGTCAGCGGTGCGGAGCGCGCGGAAGCGTTTGGACGGCTCAATGCGTTTCGCGGCATGATCACATTCCCGGCACCGACGCTCGTTGGTTTGCTGTACGCCTGGGGTGGGATACGCGCGCCGCTAATGGCGAATCTGATTGGCATCCTCATCGTGATCGCGATCCTCGTTTTCTTTGTGCGCGAAGAGGAGGAAAAATGAGTTTCCTGCCGGGCCGGGACATTTTCCTCAAGCGGTCGGAGTTGAACGCGCCATCGAATGGCTTGCTGGCAATCGCGGTGCTGGCCATCGCCATTATTGTCGCGGCCGCGTTTTTCCGCGCGTTCGACGGATTGTTTGTTGGCTCAACGCTGGTGAGCCAGGCGATTGTCATGGTGTCTGGGCTGATTCTCATCTCGCAGTTGATCGTGCGCCGATCCGCTTTCAAAGCGCGGTGGGCAGAGCGCGCGTTTTCAGTCGCGTTTCGATGGTTTGCGATTCCAGGGCTCACCCTGATCGGCGTTGGGATGGCGCACTTCGCTTGGATCGAAGGCCCGCGGATTCTGCCGCGAGAGATCACGCTGATTCCGTTTTTGTATTTGCTCGTCACCGGGATTTCATTGTGGTTGCGCGCGATTCTGGCGCTCGGCATCGACAATCTCTCGATGATGTACGTCTACTTCCCTCACGAAGGGAGGTTGGTTGATTCCAACATTTACAGTATACTGCGGCATCCGGTCTATTCAGCGGCGTTGCGCGTTGCCTTCGCGCTGGTTATTTGGAACGGCAGCGCGTTCGCTCTGTTCGCCGGGATGATGGCACCGCTGACGATGACCGCGTGGCTGCGCTCCGCCGAAGACCCGGAATTGATCGAACGTTTCGGAGACGGGTATCGCGAGTACCGGGCGCGCGTGCCGGCGTTTTTTAATTTCCATCCGCGGACGTGGCCGGTGTTGTGGCGGTTTTTGCTGATAGGAAACCAATAATCGTGTCCAAGTCAACCCCCAATCCGTTAGAATACTATGCCCAGCCGGGGCTGATCACCGATCCGAAAGAACATGCCAGGTTGCTTGAGAGTCTGCCCACCGAGATTTCCGCGCTTTGCCAGGTGGTACAGAGCATCCTGGTTCACGTCTTTTGGGCAGAGCGGTATGGTTTGACGCTATCAGAAGACCAAAAGAAAGAGGCTGAGATCCGTACCGTTGCAAAGAAATTAGCGCGTATTCGGGAACTCGATGATCGCCCGCTGACCGTGGCGCGCCCGCTGGAAAAGCGGCTGGTGGGCAACTGCCGCGATTTTGCCACCCTATTGTGCGCCATCTTGCGCTACCAGGGCGTGCCTGCTCGGGCGCGTTGTGGCTTTGGTGCGTATTTTCTCCCCAATCACTATGAGGATCACTGGGTTTGCGAGTACTGGAAAGCCGAAGACCAGCGCTGGGCGCTGGTGGACGCCCAACTCGACCAGTTGCAGCGCCAAGTTCTTCAAATCCAATTCGACCCGCTCGACGTGCCCCGGGATCAATTCCTGACCGGGGGAAAAGCATGGCTGATGTGCCGCGCCGGCCAAGCTGACCCTGACCATTTTGGCATCTTTGACATGCGCGGGTTGTGGTTCATCCGCGGTGATCTCCTGCGCGACTTGTTGGCACTGAACAAGATCGAAATCCTACCCTGGGATGGTTGGGGGCTTATCGCCAAGGATGAGAAGGAACTTACCGAGGAGGAGAGAGCGTTTCTGGATCACGTCGCTGCACTGACCCTGGCCGGTAACGAAGCCTTCCCCCAGATACGCTCCACCTACGAAAACGACGCTCGTTTGCGTATGCCGCCTGACTGGCAACCCTAGTAGTGCTCATGCCACGATGCCGATCATGATCACCGGATTGACCTTCAACGTGCATCAATTCAGCACGGAAGATGGCCCGGGCATCCGCACCACTGTCTTTGACCATTAAAGAAACCTTTGCACCTTTGCGACTAAAATCGACGGACTACGAACTAAAAGGCGATGAACATGACCGCATTTCAGGTGAACCTGGACCTCCTCCAGGAATTCGATCGAGGGCTGGACCCTCAGCATCCTGAGCGTAGCAGGATTCCTGCCCTCATTCTAGGCTATGGAGAGATCACCACCGTCTTTGAAATCCAGGCTGAAGGATTGCGCGGCCTGGCTTTCAAGCGTCTCCCTCTTTTCTACAGCCTGGAAGAGGTGGAAAAATATCGGGCCGCCTATGAGGAGTACAATCGCCTGCTGGAAGAGGGGATTGGCCTGCACCTTCCACCCCATAGCCATGCAATCTTCCTCAACAAGGCCGGCCGCCCTGTTTTCTACATTATCCAGAAACAGTTGCCTTCCTTGTCCATCGGCAACCGGGCCCTGCATTGGCTTCCTCACGAGATGGTGCACGTCCTGGTCAGGCAGATCCTCCAAGAACTGCGCAAGGTATGGGATTTCAACCGGCGGCAGGATCGCCTGCAGGTTGCCATTGATGCCGCGATCTCCAACTGGTCTATTGACGGTTTCGACCCCGAGAATCCTCGCCTGGAAAAGGCTTCCCTTTCGTATGTGGATACCAGCACCCCGCTCTTCCGGGTTCAGGGGATAGAACAACTGGATACGGAGCTCTTTTTGCGCAGTGCTCCCTCCTTCCTGGTGTGGGTGCTGCGTCTCTTGTTCCTGAAGGACGTGGTGAATCGTTACTACGACTTTCATCGGGCGACCGTGGACCTGGTGGCCAATTTCTACAAGGACCAAAGGCCTGACCTCGTCCCTGACGTCATCGGCGTGGTCAACGACTTCCTCACCGGAGAGGCTGCGGATTTGGGCGTGAAGCCCGTTGGGGATGAAGAAGTCCGCTCTTACTATCGGGAGGATGCCTTCATTTGGTCTCTTTATCTGTCCATGCGCAAGCTGGACCGCTTTATCCGTATACGGCTCTTGCATAAGGAGTATCCATATATCCTTCAAGAGAAGATCCAGAGATAGGGATACACAAGCGAGGAGGTAGCCATGTCTCTCATCGGGCAAGACCCCAAAGAGAAGATCATCGCGCGATTCGCCCATCACGTGTCCAGCGGGAAGGCGGAGTTCTTCGCCCAGGTAGGAGTTGACTTCATCTTCGGGAAAAGGGAAGGCGCTTACGTCTGGGACGTGGCCGGGGGGAGGCTCATTGACTGCCACTGCAATGGAGGCGTTTTCAACCTGGGACAC
>JACQYG010000341.1 GCA_016208345.1 Chloroflexota bacterium | reverse complement strand
GGCGGTTCTCGGGCTGGGAAACCAGAAATGCGTCCAGCTCCCGGTCCCGCATCTTGTCTCGTAATTTGGAAAGGCGTTCGTTCAATGTAGAAAACCCCGTGATCGATTCTACGAGAGTCCAGAGCATGCGCCCCTCCGGGCCGGAGGTCTCTCTGGGCCGGAGGCCGCTGATGCTTCGACACCACAAGGGTGTTGCTAACCCGCCCTATAGGGCGATACCCACGACCTCGGGCCGTAGGAGTTTCACCAGCAGAGCCCGAGCCGCTATCCCATGGCTTCCCGCTCTTGGGACTATCTACCTCTGGTCAGGGCCACCATGAGCGGCACCAGGCAGCTCAGCACGTTCAAGAAGACCAAGACGGCCACGGCGATGATGAAGGTACGGCTGGAAACGCCGCCCGCGGCCAGGCCGGTGCCGGCCGTGGCGCTCAGGCGTTTCACCTCACCGCTCAGCCTCTTGACCTCGGTGGCCAGCGTCCGGAGCGATTCCCGGTCGCCGGACACCTCTCGCTGCACCAGATACCGCACCTGGTCCTGGCTGAGGACGGAGGCAGCACCGCTGGCCAATGGCGCCATCACCGTGGGCTCCAGCCTGGCCGCTGCGGGCGTGACCGGTTCCACCGGCGGGCGTACCGGCGGCCTGATCGCCGGCGCTGCTGGCGCGGGTCCGGCTGGCATCTCGGCCATCACCGTGGGAGGCAGTCCAGGCTCCGGAGGTGGCACCGGCGTCACCGGCGGCGGTGGGGCAGCCGGGGCGGGCCGGGGCGCCGCTTTTGGTGCCAGCTTGGCCGAGGGCGGTTCAGGCCGGGGAGGAGCCACCGGGGCCTGGGCCACCGGCTGCGGTGCCGGCTTCCCAGTGATGGCGGCGATGGCAGCCACCAGGTCCGCCGGGGTCCCGAAACGCTCGGCCGGTTTCTTGGCCAGGCAGCGGTTCAGGATGGCCTCCACTGCCGGGGACACGTCTGGCCGTACTTGCGTCACCTTGGGGATCGGCGCCGTCATGTGTTGCATGATCACCATCGCCGGGTTATCGCCCTGGTAGAGCACCTTCCCAGTCAACATCTCGTACAGGACCGCCCCCAAGGAGTACAGGTCAGCGCGGATGTCCACCGGCCGCCCATCGGCCTGCTCCGGGGCGATGTAGTTCGGGGTGCCGAGGATGTCGGTAGAGGTGAGGCCGGTGCTGGAAAGGCTCTTGGCGATGCCGAAGTCCATGAGCTTCACCACGCCCTCAGCCGACACCATGATGCTCCTGGGGTTGATATCCCGGTGCACGACGCCGTGCTCATAGGCATGCTGAAGCCCTTCTGCCACCTGGCGTGTGATGTCCAGGGCCTGATCTACGTCCAGGAGCCCGTACTCGCGCATCAAGGCCGACAGGCTCTTGCCCGTGACAAACTCCATGGCGATGTAGTTGCGCCCCTCGTCTACCCCATAATCGTAGATCTTCACAACGTGTGGGTTGTCCATCTCGCTGAGGATCATGGCCTCCCGCTCGAAGCGCTGCAGGAACTTGCCGTCGGTCAACAGCTCTGGGCGAACGATCTTCAGCGCCACCACCCTTTTGGTCTCGACGTTGCGGGCCAGATAGACAGCGGTGTAATCCCCTACCCCCAGTTCATCGACAACCTTGTAAAGGCCTTTGAAGGTTTGCCCTACGGTCAATAGTTCCATGAAAAGTCACCTCCCTGGATTCATTCAACCCGCGTTTCGCGTCACGGTTGTCTTTATTAGTAAGAAATCTCCACCCTATAGCTGGCCGGCGTCTGCCATGCCGCCGGGGTAGTGAGCACGCCCTCGACCAAGTAAACCATGCTGGCCTGGATCTCCTCCAGCTTCAGCCCCTGAGTAACTCCCAGTCCCACCTGGCGGTTCCGGCTCCGGGGGCTCTTGTCCCGGTGCACCAGGTCGCCCGGCCCGGTCAGCCCCAGGGTCCGGCCTACGTTCGTCCCACCGTGCGGCCACTGCCATACTCACAAATGTCGATGCCTGCCACGAGCTTGGCCAACACGTAGCCCGAGGGGATGGAACCCAAAAGGTACCCCGCGACGACTACCAGAATCGTGCTCAGGATGTCCAAATCCTGCTTCTAACCGCCGGAGTTCAAGGGCAACGAGTCGGCATGGGTGGCACTCTAGGGGGGCTAGGGGGGCTTGCGCCCCCCTTTGCTACCTAAGACTTTGGCCACCCGTCCAGGCCGAAAGGCCAACCTGAGTGGGGTGCCCCGGAAACCGAAGGCGTCCCGCAGTTGATTCTCCAGGTACCGCTGATAGGAGAAATGAACCAGGCTGACATCGTTGACAAAGAACACGAAGGTGGGCGGCTCCACGCCCGCCTGCGTGACGTAATATATCCGAAGGGCCTTGCCCCGATCAGAGGGGGGAGCGTGCTTTTCCAGAGCCTCTGCCAGGACCTGATTGAGCACGCCGGTGGGCACCCGCCTGGTCCACTCCGCCCTGATCTCAAAAGCCAGGGGCACCAGTCTCTTTACCCTCTGCCCGGTCTTGGCTGACAGGAACAGGGTGGGGGCGTAATCCACGAAATTAAACTCCGCCCGTATCAGCTTTTCGTACTCCGCCGAGGTATAGGCGGTCTTATTTACCACGTCCCACTTATTCACCACCAGGATCATCCCTTTTCCCTGGTCGCGGACATAGCCGGCGATGTGAGTGTCCTGGGCGGTCACGCCCTCCTGGGCATCCAGAACCAGGGCCACCACCTCGGCGCGGTCCACCGCCCTCAGGGCCCGCATGACGCTATATCTCTCAACCCCTGGCTCCACCCGGCCCCGGCGACGAATGCCAGCAGTATCTATGATCACCGCCGGTCCCCACGGGGTATCCAGCAAGGTGTCCAGGGCATCCCGGGTAGTGCCTGGGGCCTCGCTGACGATGGCCCGTTCCTCTCCCAGGAGGGCGTTCAAGAGCGAGGATTTGCCCACGTTCGGGTGCCCCACGATGGCCAGGCGCAGGGCCGCCGTCTTCTCCTCCGGTTCCGGCCGGGGCAGCCGCTGGACGACCAGGTCCAAAACGTCGCCTATGCCGGTCCCCTGGAGGGCCGAGACAGGCTCCAGCTCCCCCAGACCCAGGCGGTAGAATTCCACCGCCTGGAGGCGACGCTCTGGGTTGTCGGCCTTATTGACCACGGTTATGACCGGCTTGTTCGTTTGACGCAGGATCTGCGCCACCTCCTGGTCCGCAGGCACCAGGCCGTCCTTGCCGTCCACCATGAAGAGCACCAGGTCGGCCTCGGATACCGCCTGCAGGGCCTGGTCGCACACCTTGGCCACCAGGTCGGTAGTGGCCCCCGTCTCCAGCCCGCCAGTATCCACCAACGTGAAGGTTACACCGGCCCATTCCGCCTCGGCGTACAGGCGGTCCCTGGTGGTGCCGGGTTCGGCCTCGGTTATCGCCAACTGGCGGCCCACCACGCGGTTGAAAAAGGTGGACTTCCCCACATTGGGCCGCCCCACAATCGCCACCAAAGGCCTGGCCATGATACACCAATCGCCGTCCAAGAGGTAGATAGCAGCTAGCCAATAGCAGCTAGAGATGCGGCCGAGAACCCCACCGCAGAGAGCGCAGAGCTCGCAAAGATCTTTCTTTTATCTCTGCGCTCTCAGCGGGCTGCGGTAAAAACGACTTTTCGGCTGCGCTTCTAGCTGCCATCGGCCATCAACCGTCTCTGCCACCGGACGCAAACCTGCCGGCTTAACTGGAGGGCTTCAGGGTCACCGGGAGCTTCTCCGGCGTTATGGCCGTCACGTGGAAGCCCCTGGGCACGACGATCTGCGGCACCAGATCGTAGGTCCCCGAACCCAGACCGCTCAGGTCCAGGACGGCGGCCACATCGGAGGCCCGCAATCTCAAGAAATCGGCCATGGAACCGGCAAGGGTGACGTCTACCGTGGGGTTAGACAGGGCCACGGTGAGCCCCTTGCCCAGTCCCTTCCAGGTCACGGGCCGCCGAATGATCTCCCCGCCGGGGATCGGCTCCACTTCGATCTTGACGAAGACGTCTTGCCTCTTCTCCAGAGCTGTCCCCTTGGGGACATTGAGCCACACGCTCCTCACCAGCTCCTGGGTGGCCCCAGACACGTCTATCAGGGTGGTCTCCACATAGCCCAACCCCTCCAACACCTTGGGGTCGCCGCCCAGGACTACCACCGAGGGCTCTACCACGATGCTGGAGATGTGATAGCCAGTTGCCACCGTTCCGCTGATCGTGGCCACCACGGAGACCGCCTTATAATTCAAGAGCTGCACCACCGGCACCTCCACCAGGACTGAGGAGGGGGAAGGTTCCAGCCCCTTGATCTCCTCACCCCGGGCGTTGACCACCAGTGGCTGGTAGTAGGCCTTGAGGCTAACCTTGGTGCCATCCAGGCGAACGTTGACCAGGGCCTCGGTGGTCTGATCCACCAGGCTGGCGGGGCCGGTTACCTTGATCTGCGCCGGGCTTACCTGGGGCTGCCCGTAGCTGTAGCCGGAAGCTGGCGAGTCCAGGACTCTGGGCCGCACCGGGACCTCTTTCTGGCGCAGGCGCTCCAGGCGCACGCTCACCCTCATGGGCGTTACTTCCAGGATGCGCACTCGGCGGTCAGTGCTGGTGACCTTGGGCCCCACCTCGTGGGTGCCGGGGCCCAGGCCCGTCAGGTCCACCACAGCCTGGAAATTGCCAGGGAAAAGCGCGCCCCAGACGTGCGTCGGGGCCCGGATCTTCACCGTCACCGAGCCCAGATTAGCGTCGTAGACCACCAGCCCCTCTGGCACGTTCGTGGCCCGCACCGGTACTGGACTGGGGTAGAAATCGGTGCGATCGGGGTTCTGCTCATTGGCGGCGATGACCCAAACGACCAGTGCCAGGCCCAGGGCCAAGAACAAGAGCCCCAGGTTCTTGGTGAGGGAGCTCAGCATTGGGAGTCCTTTTGCTCAGTGGAAACCGGCTTCTTCAGCCACGAGGACAGATTAGGCTCCGCGGCAGACTTGTATAGCGACAAGAGTGCCTTCTTCAACGTTCCTGCATCCATGTTGCGGACCATGCGGCCATTGCTGACCAGGGAGATGATCCCCGTCTCTTCGGACACCACCACCGAGACCGCATCGCCCTCTTCGGTTATCCCGATGGCCGCCCGGTGCCGGGTGCCCAGTAAGGGGTCCGGCAGCGAGTTCTCCGACAGAGGCAACACGCAACCAGCGGCCGCAATGCGGTCGCCCCGGATGATGGCCGCCCCATCGTGCAGCGGTGTCTCCGGCGTGAAGATCGTCAGAAGCGCCTGGGCGGTTACCAGGCCATCGATCTCCACCCCGGTGTCAACGTAGTCCTGGAGGCCGGTGTTACGCTCCAGCACGATGAGCGCGCCGCGGCGTCTCTCTGCCAAGAGCCCGCAGGCCTGGACGATGGCGTCCACCATGCGGTTCACCCTCTGGGCAGGCAGGGCCGACCAGGGCCGATTGAAAAGCTCTCCGGTGCGACCCAGCCTCTCCAGCACCCGGCGCACCTCTGGCTGAAAGATCACCACAATGGCCAGGAACAAAGCCGGCACCATGCTCTTGAACAGCCAGCTCAGCGCTGTGAGTTGCAGCAGGTTAGAGATCAGGATAGCCAGCACCAGGAGGACGACGCCCCAGATGAGCTGGACAGCCCGAGTGCCCTGGATAGAAACGAGAACCCCGTAGAACAAGACCGTGACCAAAGCGATATCCAGGACGCTCAAGAGATCCAGACGTGATAGAAACCAGAGAAAATCGGGCATTTTTCTTTGACTAGTACAGAATCCGCCTCAGGTCAAGAGGTCAACCCTGAACACCTTGCTTAAGCTGGGATAAAAGCTCGCGGTAACCATCGGCACTTTCCGGAGCCAGGGCGAGGATCTTCTCGATGGCCCGGATGGCTCCGGCGGTGTTGCCCCGCTCCAGTAGCCGTTCGCCCAGGGAATCCAACAAGGAGACCGCCTCGTCCTTCTTGCCCTCCTGGACCAGCAGGTCCGCCAGCTTTGTGGCGGCTGCGAAGGAGGTGTTGTCCAACTCCAGGGCCCGGCGACAGAAGCGGGCCGCCTGGGCGTTGTCGCCCCGGACCACGTACGCGTCCGCCAGGGTTAGGCCCTTCTCCACTGCCTCCGCCACCCGGCCAGCTTCAACCAGGGCCTCCAGGAGCCAGTGATGGCCAGGCAGATAGCCGGGCAACCGTTGGATGGCCTCGTAGCACTCGCCGATGGCCGCCAGGAAAAGCCTGTCCCGGCGGTGCTCCCGATTGGCGAACAGGGCCGCCATGGCCCCATCGGGATCCGTCAACTCCAGGGCCTGGGCTAGTCCCAACGGTATCAGATCTGAAGGCCACCCCTCCAGCCGCTGGCGTGCTTGAGCGACTTTGTCCTCCTGCTCAGCCAAAGCCAATGCAGAACCAACCCTGGTCGCCATCTCCAGGAGCCTTTGGCGATCGCCCCGGGAAAGATAATAGTCAGCCAGGCCCTCGTATACCTCGACCAGGGCATCCGGCTGGTGCGGGGGCTCCGCTCCCAGGAAGACAAGCTCCAGGGCCCGGGCGTAGCTGGCAAAGGCTGGGCCAAACTGGCCCAGGCCTTGCTGGCACTGCCCCAGGGCATACAGGCTGGGAGCAGTATAGGCGGGGTCCAAGGCGGACTCGGCGAGTTGCTCGGCGGCCTGGGCGAGCTGGCCCGCCTGTTGGTAGAGAAGGCCCAGGTTATAGTGAAGCTCCACCTGTCCAGCGCCCAGGCGCAAGGCCTCCTGGTACGCCTCGATCG